>DASXND010000140.1:0-5866 GCA_036495265.1 Dyella sp. | reverse complement strand
GGTACTCGCCTTGCTGATCGGCTGGGCGGTGCGACGGGGACTGAGACCGCTGGATGTGTTGGCTGAGCGGCTGTCCGAGCGACAACCGGGCAGCCACGACACGCTGGAAATCGCACAGGCGCCGCGGGAGCTGGAGCCGGTGCTGACGGCACTCAACGAACAGTTCGCACGCCTGGAGGACGCGCTGGAGCGCGAACGCCGGTTCAGCGCGGATGTGGCGCATGAGCTGCGCACGCCGTTGGCGTCGACCATGATCAATCTCGAGAACGCCGAAGCGAGCCGCTCTACGCAGGAGGCGGACGTCGCCCTGGCAGGCGCCCGGCAAAGCCTGGCCGCGCTGGCCCGGCGGGTGGAGCAGCTGCTGTCGCTGGCGCGGCTGGAGACCAGTTCGCGCGCGGGGCACCGCGCCGAGGTCGACCTGGTGGACGTCGCCACCATGGTCATCGAAGAACTTTCGACGGTGATTGGCGACACGGATGTCGAGCTGGACGTTGCGTTGTCTTCCGAGCGCCTGCCCGTATCGGGTTATGAGGTGGCGTTGGCTGCCTTGCTGCGCAACCTGCTGGAGAACGCGCTGCGCCACGTTCCGGCGGGAGGCCGCGTGCAGCTATCGGTGGCTCGCGAAGGGGATCAAGCGGTGATCGAAGTCATCGATAATGGCGAAGGCATTCCGCCTGAGCGCAGGGATGCGGTATTCGCACGCTTCCATCGCGAAGCCAGCAGTCGCGGCGAGGGCTACGGGCTGGGCCTGTCCATTGTGCAGCGCGCCGCCCAGTTGCACGATGCCCCCATCGAACTGCTCGATTCGCCGCTGGGCCGGGGCTTGCGGGTGCGCGTCTGCATTCCGTTGATACAAGACATGTCAGCCGCGCCGTCGCCCGCCGTATAGAGCACCTCAAAAAACCTCTGCACCAGGTTGCTGTGATGGCGCGGTGGGAGCGACTTCAGTCGCGACAAACCGTTGCCTCGATAGCCGCTGTCGCGGCTAAAGTCGCTCCCACCTTCAGCGCGTGGCGCAGGAAGGGCGGGGCTGGTTCGGACAGCCCGGCAAAAGTTAACGCTAAGGCAAATCCGCTAGGGTGTGCGCTCCCCCACCGTATTCCGGGTCTATCGGTGCTGTTTCCCAGTCATCTTCGCTATCGACGCGTCACTGCGCATCGCCTGTCGGCGGGCATGCTCCTGGCCGCCCTGATCGGCGCCGGACTTGCTGGCTGCGCCACCTACAAGCCGTTGCCGCTGCCCACGCAGGCGGAGTCCGCCACGTCGCTGTCCCAACTGCGTGGTTACGACGGCACGACGCTGCCGCTGGATTCGGCGGCCGTGGAGCGCCTTGTCCTGCTGAACAACCCCGACCTGCTTACTGCGCATGCGCGCCATCAGGCCGCCCAGGCGCAGCGCCGGCAGAACACGGTGCTGCCCAATCCCGTCGTCGGCGGCAGCCTCGGTTATCTGCTGTCCGGGGCCGGTGATGCCACCGCATGGACGGCTTCGATCAGCCAGGACATTGCCTCGCTGATCACGCTCAAGCCACGCCGTGAAGCGGCCAAGGCCGCGGCCGACGAAGTCGATGCCGGACTGCTGTGGGAACAATGGCAGACGCTCGGCAAGGCGCGCCTGCTGGTGATCGGCCTGGTCGAGGGCGATCGCCAGATCCAGTTGCAACAGCAGGCCCTGGATGCGCTGAAGCAACGCGAAGCGCGGATTACCCAGCAGGTCGGCAAGGGCAATCTCGAGCGCCTGACCGTCGAACCCGATCTCGCCGCCGCCGCCGATGCGCGCGCCGCGATGAATGACCTGCAGCGCCGTCGCCTCGACCAGCGGCAGCAATTGACGGCCCTGCTGGGGCTCAAGCCCGACGTGGTGGTGCCGCTAGCACCATTGGCACGTGCGGACCTGGACGCGGCATCGATCCAGGATGAAGCGGCCACCATCAGCCGCCGCCGACCGGACATGGTGGCCTTGCAGCTCGGCTACCAGGCGCAGGACGCCACGCTGCGCGCTGCCGTGCTGGCGCAGTTTCCGCCACTGTCCATCGGCTACGACGCATCGCAGGACAATAGCCGTGTGCGCAACGGCGGCCCGGCCGTGTCGTTCGCGTTGCCAATTTTCGACCGCAACCAGGGCAATATTGGCGTGGCCCGCGCCACCCGCGAGCAACTGCATCAGGAGTACGTCACCCGACTGGCGACGTCACGCGATGACGTGGATGCCTTGCTCGCTCAATACGGGCAGCTGCATGCGCAATGGCTCGCCCTTGCCCCGGTCACTGCTGATGCCGTCAGCGCCGCGGCCCGCGCCAGAACGGCCTGGCAGGCGGGACTGCTCGACCTTCGTAGCTACGTCGACCTCGACGTGGCCGCCATCAACCGCCAGATCTCGATGATCGCGCTGGAGCAGGCCATGCTGGAGCAGCAGGCGGCGCTGGAGCTGCTGGTGGGACGTGGCATGCCGAGTTCACTTGACCAGGATGTGATCGCCCCATGATTTCCCGACTGCCATGGTTTGTTCCGGCCATCGCCGCCTTGGCGCTCACCGCCTGTTCCGGCGGCGAGACACCCGAAGCATCGGCCGTGAGTGCGGCCGTTTCCACCATCCCGGTCCGCCAGGGCAGCCTGCCCGAGCTGGTCGTGGCCTATGGCACGGCCGGTCCCGCCGCTGACGCGGCGCTGGTCATGAATGTGCAGGCCGCAGGTCGCGTCACGCAGTGGGCCGTGATCCCAGGCACGCCGGTGAAGCGCGGACAGCGACTGCTTTCGTTTGAGCTGGCGCCCTCGGCGGTGGCGGCTTATCAGCAGGCGCTGAGCGCGCGCAAGCTGGCCGAAACACAGCGCGCCCACACGTCCGAATTGCTGGCGCAACAACTGGCCACGCGCGATCAGCTCGAACAGGCCGACAAGGCACTGAAGGATGCGCAGGCCAACCTCGATGCCTTGATCCAGCAGCAGGGCAGTGCGCCGAAGGTCGAACTTACGGCGCCGTTTGACGGCACCGTGGTGACGGTCGATGCCGCGCAAGGCGATGTGCTGCAACCCGGCGCAGCGCTGCTATCGGTGCAGCGTGGTGACGGCCTGGTGATAACCGCGGGCATCGAGCGTCAGGCCATGGAGCGCGTACACGCGGGGGCCAAGGTTGAGCTGACGCCACTGGATGCCGCCGAGCCGATGCACGGCACGGTGCGCCGCGTTGCCCGTGCCTTGAATCCGCATACGCATCAGCTCGATGTGGAAGTGGTGCCGGACGGCACGCCTGTCGCGGGCGAGGGATTCCGTGCGGACATCGTCGTCGGCCAGGCGCAGGGCTGGATGCTGCCGCGCGACGCCGTGCTCGGTGACGAAGCGGAGCGCTACGTGTTCCAGGTGGCTGATGGCAAAGCCGTGCGCGTGCCGGTGCAGGTGATCGGCGAATCGGACGGCACCAGCGTGGCCACCGGCAAACTCGACGCGCATCGCCCGCTGGTGACCGTTGGCGCCACACAGCTCGATGACGGCATGGCGGTTCGCGTCGCGGCGCCGGACTCTCATCCATGACCAGCGTCACGTTTCTCGCCCGGCATGCCCGGGCCATCGTCATCGTGGCTTTTGCGCTGGCGCTCGCCGGACTCGCTAGCGCCTTCACCCTGCCGGTCGGGTTGTTTCCGCAAGTCTCGTTTCCGCGCGTGGTCGTGGATCTTGATGCCGGCGATCGTCCCGCTGACCAGACCTCGCTGCTGCTAACGCGACCCGTCGAGGAGGCGATTCGCACGGTGCCCGGCGTAGCCGGTTTGCGTTCGGAAACCACCCGAGGTTCGGCGCAGATCTCCATCGACTTTGGCTGGGGCCGCGACATGGTGGCGTCGACCCTGCTGGTCGATTCGGCGATTGCGCGTGTGCTGCCCAGCCTGCCGCCGGGGACGGTGTTTAACGTGCGTCGCATGGACCCCACGGTCTTCCCGATCATTTCCTACGCGCTGCAATCGGACACCATGTCACCGGTCGCACTGCGTGATCTGGCCCAGTACCAGATCGTGCCGTTGCTCGCCTCGGTAGAGGGCTTGGCCCGCGTCGACGTGCAAGGTGGCCAAACGGCCGAGCTGCAGGTCGAGGCCGACCCGCGCAAGCTCGCGCAGTACGGCCTAAGCATCGATGATTTGTCCAATGCCCTGGCCGGCGCCAACCAGCTGCAGGCGGTCGGACGCCTACAGGACCACAACAAGCTCTATCTGGTCGTGGCCGATCACTCGCTGAAGCGGATCGAGGCGATCCGCCAGATCATGCTGAAGAACGATCCGCATGGGTGGGTGCGCCTTGGCGACGTCGCGACCGTGCGCGATGGCTACGTGCCCCAGTGGATCAAGGTGAGCGAGGACGGTCGTCCCGCCGTGCTGTTCAACGTGTTCGAGCAGCCGGACGGCAATGCCGTGCAGATCGCCAAGCAGGTGCGCGACAGGCTGGCGACCTTCCGCCTGCCTGCCGGCGTCAAGCTGCGACCCTGGTACGACCAGAGCGAGCTGGTGGTGGAATCGGCCAACAGTGTGCGCGACGCCGTGCTGATCGGCCTGCTGCTCGCCGCCGCCGTATTGCTGTTCTTCCTGCGCAACTTGCGCGTGACCCTGATCGCCATGCTGGTGGTGCCGGTGACGCTCGCGGTCACGGTCTTGCTGCTGCAAGTCATGGGTTTGAGCTTCAACATCATGACGCTTGGCGGCATTGCCGCGGCCGTGGGGTTGGTGATCGACGACGTCATCGTGATGGTGGAACACGTCGCGCGTCGTGCCGGTGCCGATGAGGGCGGTGGTCCGGACGCGGTGTTGCCGGCGGCGCGCGAATTCCTGGCGCCACTCACGGGTTCCAGTCTTGCCACGCTGATCGTGTTCATTCCGCTGGGTCTGCTCAGCGGCGTCACGGGCGCATTTTCCAAGGCCTTGTCGGTCACCATGGCGAGCGCGCTCACCGTGTCGTGGCTGGTGGCCGCCTGGGTGGTGCCGCCACTATTGCGTCGGCTGGTCGACTTCACGCGTTGGCGCGACCCCGGTCTTCATCACGAAAGCAGGCTGGCACGCGTTCACGCCCATCTCTATGACGGCCTTGCCAGGCGGCCCTGGTGGCTGCTTGCCGTCGTCGTTCCGTTGCTGATCGTGGGTGGCATCGCCTTTACCCGTGTATCGACGGGTTTCATGCCGGCCGTCGATGAAAGTGGCTTCGTGATGGATTACTACACGACACCCGGTACGTCGCTGCCCGAAACGGATCGCCAGATCGCCCAGGTAGAGGCCATCCTCCACAGCATGCCCGAAGTCGAGACCTTCTCGCGCCGGCTCGGCACGGGTCTGGGCGGTGATCTTGGGCAGTCCTATCACGGCGATTTCTTTGTTCGGCTCAAGCCCGGGCATGCGCGGGCCACCGAGGACGTGATGAGCGATGTGCGTGGGCACATCGAGCAGGAAGTCCCCGGCGTGGCAGTCGAGCTGGCGCAGCTGATGGAAGATTTGATCGGCGACCTCACCGCGGTGCCGCAGCCGATCGAGATCAAGCTGTACGCGGCCAACCCTGAGCAACTGGTGCCGCAGGCCAAAAAAATCGCCAAGGCGATTGCCGATATTCCCGGTGTGGTCGACATCAAGGACGGCGTGCAGCTGGCCGGCGATGCGCTGAACGTGGATGTCGATGCGGACAAGGCGACCCAGGAAGGTATGACCGTGCAAGCGGTCACCCAGGCAGTGAACAATGCGCTCACCGGTGTTGTGGCGACGCAGTTGCCTTCGGCGATCAAGAGTGTCGGCGTGCGCGTGCGCATGCCCAACGCGACGCAGTGGCGCATCCCGCAGCTGCTCGCGCTGCCGATCAAGGCGCCGGATGGCCACGTGTTTCCGCTGGGTCGCGTCGCCGCG
>DASXND010000139.1:0-10220 GCA_036495265.1 Dyella sp. | reverse complement strand
ACCGGTCTGTTGGGCATACAAGGCGGCGAGATCGCGCACGATGACGCCGAACGACCATCCATCGCAGACGATGTGATGCGCCGTGAACACCAGCAGGTGATCCTGGGGCCCCAATTGCAGCAACTGTGCCCGCACCAGGGGTCCGTTCTCGAGATCAAACGGTGTGATGACGACCTCGTGCAAGGTGTTGGAAACTTCCGCCTCGCACTCACTGGCCGTGAGTCCGGAGAGGTCGCGCAAAGGGCAAGCGATAGCGAGCTGGGTGGCGATATAGAGCTCTTCACCCTCGGCGCTCAAGGTGGCGCGCAACGCCTCGTGGCGATCGACCAGATACTGCAGGGCGGCCTGCAAGGCTGGCACATCGAGCGTGCCGCGAAGGCGCAGCGAGATGGACTCGTTGTAGGCCAGCGAGGCCTCGGGCTCGAGCTTGCTGGCAAGCCAGATCTCGCGCTGTGTTTCCAGCGTGGGTGCTACGCGGGCGAGCGCAGTGCCGACAAACGGATCGTAGTCGACGGCGACCGGGGCGGCTGTCGTGTCGTTCGGGCTCATGCGTTGACCCTCATGTACTTGCCTGGCGCGTCAGGATTGGGCACGAACCAGGCGGGATTGCCGTCCGGGTCCTTGCCCAGGCGCGCGCCGGTGACCGGTGGGCGGCTGGCGTCGAAGGCCAGTGCCTCGACGTTCTTGCGGCGTGGCAGGAACTCGGCTTCCTGCATCTCCAGCACGGACTCCTTGAAGGCTTTGGCGATGGCTACGAAGTCCTGTTCCGTATGCGCGGTGGTAAAGAAGCACGGGAAGTTGTCCAGCACGTGCACGCCGCGGCTGCGCATCATCGCGAACAGCAGATCCTGCAGCGGGTGATCCTCGGTAAAGCCGGTCTTCCAGACGGAGGCGAAATGCACCAGCTTGATCGGTGCACCCACGCCGGCGCAGAACGCATTGAGTTCATCCATCAGCAAGGCCGTGCGGGTGTTGAGCCGCTCCTGCAGGGCGGGGCCGGCGGTCTTGAGGTGGTCGAGCACGGCATGTGCTGCAGCCAGGGCAAGCGGGTGTCGCACGAAAGTGCCGGCAAAATAGGTCACGCCCACCGTAGGAATCGAGGCGTCGCCGTACTGCCAGCCGCCACCGTCCAGTGCATCCATGTAGCGACGCTTGCCGGCGATCACACCGATCGGGAAGCCACCGCCAACCACCTTGCCGTAAGAAGCGAGGTCCGCGTCGATACCGAACACGGCCTGTGCGCCGCGCGGGTGCGCGCGGAAACCGGTGACCACTTCGTCGAAGATCAGCAAGGCGCCGGCATCGGCGGTGATGGCGCGCAGCTCTTTGAGGAAATCGCGCGGCTGGAAATCGGGACGGCGGCTTTGAACGGGCTCCACGAGTACGGCGGCGATGGTGGAAGCGCGCTCGCGGATGATAGCCAGCGACTCGGGCGTTCCGTAGTCCAGCACCAGCACATTTTCCGACGTGTTGCGCAGGATGCCCGGCGCGGCGGGCACCGAGCGGAGCTTCTTGGTACCGCGCACGATTACTTCATCGAAGATGCCGTGGTAGGAGCCGGTAAAGATCACCAGCGTGTCACGGCCGGTCACGGTGCGTGCGATGCGCACCGTGCCCATCACGGCTTCGGAGCCCGTGTTGCACAGCGCGGCACGATCGAATCCCGTGATCTCGCAGATCTGCTCGGCAACTTCGCCGGCGAGCGGGTGCTGCGGACCAATTTCGTAACCCGCGTCGAGCTGGCGGCGCACGGCATCGATCACAAACTCCGGCTGCCAGCCGAACAGATTCATGCCAAAGCCGTTGAGCGCGTCGACGTACTCGTTACCGTCGAGATCCCATACCTTCGAACCTTTGGAGCGGTTGACCACGATCTGATAGATCATTTCCTTCAGTAGCGGCCGGAAACCGTTGACCACCCGCGGATCGGCGAGATGGTCGCGGTGGCGCTGGGTGTATTCCTTGGATGCACGTGTGCGGTCGATATAGCGGCGCATGAAAGCGTCGAGCCGGGCGCGCTGGCGCTCCGTGAGTTCCGTATGGGTGGAGTGGATGCGCGCAATGGCGCCAAAGGCTTTCTTGACGTCGTAGGTGGTATGCGCGAGTGCGGCGTCTTCGTCCTGGACGGGCGCGTCGGCTGGCTTGGGCTGCGCCTCGGCCGCAACGGATGGCGCCGCTGCCGCGACTGTCTGCGGCGACATCTGCGGGGGCATGGCGGCGGCTGCCACCGTCGGCGTGCCAGTGGCTGCTGCGGCAAGTAGCGCGAGTTGCTGCTGCATGATCAGCATCTGCTGTTGGATCACGTCCTGCACCACGTTGCCGCTTGCAGTTGCCTGGATGCCGCCAGCGGAAGGTGCGGCAACGGCCGTGGCGATAGCCGCCACAGGCAGGGGCGCGGCCGGTGCGCTGGTATCCGGCGGCAACAATTGATCGATATGCATGGCAAGACGCTCGAAGGTGGAAAACGACTCCATCAATTCGCGGAACGTGATCTTGAGCGAGAAGGTCTTCTGCAACTGCAGGGCGACCTGGGTGAGAGCCAGTGAATCAAGGCCAAGCTCGACGAAGCCCGACGTCGGGTCAGCGCCCTGCAGCTCGGTGCCCGACACGTCCTCGAACAACTCAGTGAGTTGGCCGATGAGGCGGGCGTGGCGTGCAGAGCCGGCGATTGCGCCGGGGAGGTTGGCATCCATGGAACTCTCCGCGAGGGGTGCAGATGGCGTGGTGAACAGTGGAATGACATTCGCTGCGACGGGTTCGACCGTCGTGGGCGTGGTGATGGCAGCCGGTGCGACGGCGGAGGCCACCGCGTCGACCCAATGGCGTTTGCGCTCGAAGGGATAAGTCGGCAGGCGCACGCGCAGGCGTCGCTGGCGACGGTCAAGTTTTGCCACGTCGACACTGGCTCCGGCGCACCAGAGCTGGCCTATGGCATCGAGCCACGCGCTGCGCTCGTTGTCAGGCGAATCGGCAAGCGAAGGAACGACGATATGCGAACGGCTCTGTGGATGTTGCCGCGCGAGCGTGGTCAACGCCGTGCGCGGCCCGATTTCGAGCAGAACTTGCGGCGCTTGTGCGAGTTGGGTGAGCAGCGCCGACGAAAAGCGGACGGTGCCCCGAAGATGCCGCGTCCAGTAGTCGACCGACCTGGCGTCATCGTCGCCGAGTGCGTCGCCAGTAAGCGTGGAGACGATGGGGATTCGTGGCGCCGCCAGCGAAACCTTGGCCACTTCCTGCCGGAACGGCTCCAACGCCGGTTCCATCATCGCCGAGTGGAAGGCGTGCGATGTCTGCAGCACGCGGCAGGCGACACTGTCGCCTTCCAGCGCGGCGCGGAAGCTGTCGATGTCGGCGGAGCGGCCACTTACCACGCAAGCGTTTGGTGCGTTTTCGGCTGCCATCTGCAGGGCTGCCGGCAGTCGTTCGGCCAATTGCATGGCATCCATGCGCACGGAAAGCATTGATCCGGGCGGCAGTGCTTGCATCAGTCGACCACGGCGCGCCACCAGGCGTGCACCGTCGCCGAGGCTCATCACGCCGGCCAGTACCGCGGCGACGAATTCGCCGACGCTGTGGCCGATCATGGCGACAGGACAAATGCCCACGCTCATCCAGAGCTTCGCCAGTGCGTATTCGATCGCGAACGTTGCCGGCTGAGTGAGCGAGGTTTCGCGTAGCGCGTCCGCATCATCGGTAAACAGGCGTTGGCGGAGATCGAAGGGCAGGTCGTCGAGCAACGCCTCCGCGCATGCGTCGATGGCGGCTCGGAAAGCCGGCTCGCTGTCGTACAGCGCGCGGCCCATGCCGGCGTACTGCGAACCCTGGCCGGGGAACATGAAAACGACGCCGGGTGGCTGGCTTGATGCGGCGCGCGAGGATGCTGAGGCCGCCTGTTGCAGGCGGACCACGGCGTTTTCGGCCGTGTTTGCGACCACGTGCAAGCGTTGCTGGAAGGCCTTGCGCCCGTGCAACAAGGTGAAAGCGACATCGGCGAGGTTGGCGCCGGGCTGCATCATGAGGTGTTCGCCGAGCCGCGCTGCGGCGTGGGCGACCGCCAGACCGGAGCGCGCCGAAAGCAGCAGCAACTGGGGGCCGTCAGCGGGTTCTGAAGCGTGCACAGGCGGTGCTTCCTCCAGAATCACATGCGCGTTGGTACCGCCCACACCGAACGAACTGACGCCGGCACGCAGCGGCTCACCGCGGCTTGGCCAGTCGCGCAGCGTGTCGTTCACCACGAAGGGCGAGCCGGCGAAGTCGACCTTGGGATTGGTCGTACTGAAATGCAGCGACGGTGGCAGCACGCGCTCACGCAACGACAGCGCGGTCTTGATGACGCCAGTCGCGCCAGCGGCCATAACCAGATGTCCCACGTTGCTTTTCACCGAACCGATCGCACAAAAGCCGCGTTCGTCGGTGCTTTGGCGGAACGCCGCGGTAAGGCCTTCGATCTCGATGGGGTCGCCTAACGGTGTCGCCGTGCCATGGGCTTCCACGTACGAAATCGAGCGCGCATCGACACCGGCATCGGCCAGCGCCATGGTGATTACGGCGGCCTGGCCGGCGCTGCTGGGTGCAGTGAAGCTGGCCTTGAGGCCGCCATCGTTGTTGATCGCCATACCGCGAACCAGTGCGATGATGTCGTCGCCGTCACGCTCGGCGTCGGAAAGGCGCTTCATCAGCAAGACGGCGGAGCCATCGCTGAACACCGTACCCTTGGCATCGGCATCGAACGTACGCGTATGCCCATCGGGCGACAGCATTGAGCCTTCCTGCGAGAGATAGCCACTGCGCGGCGGGCAGGTGATGGATGAGCCACCGGCCAGCGCCATATCGCATTGCCCCGCGCGCAGCGCGGCGGTGGCCTGGCAAATCGCCACCAGCGACGTCGAGCAAGCGGTATTCATGCTGATCGCCGGGCCGGTAAGGTTGAGCTTGTGGGCGACGCGAGTGGCCAGGTAATCCTTCTCGTTGCCGAGCATCACCTGGAACGCTCCCAGCTTCTCGATCAGGTCGGGTCGGGTGCTCAGATGACGCTGGAAGTAGGTGGCGTTGTGCATGCCTCCGAAGATGCCGACCGGCACCTCGTGCGCGTCGGGCACGTAGCCTCCGCGTTCCATGCATTCCCAGCACAGCTCAAGGAAGATGCGCTGCTGCGGATCGGTCAACTCGGCCTCACGCGGCGACATGCCGAAGAAGGGCGCATCGAAATCCTCCACGCCGTCAATCACGCCACGTGCCGCGACGTAGGCGGGATCATTGCGATCGGCGGCGGGTACGCCGGGGTCGAGCTGGTCGGCGGTGAAATAGGTGATCGACTCGCGGCCTTCGCAGAGGTTTTTCCAGAACGATTCCACATTGTCTGCGCCGGGGAAGCGACCGGCCATTGCGATAATGGCGATCGGTTCGCCGCTATCCGGACGACGACCTCGCGCGATGCGCGATGCGAGCGCAGAACGGCTGTCCCGTCCTTCGATCAGCGCAGCCAGGGCGGCGGGCGTGGGACCGCCAAAGAAAGCGGCGACGGTCGGCCGGTTCGACAACTCGGCATGGATGCGTGCCAGCGTGCGCACGGCAAGCAGCGAGTTGCCGCCGAGGTCGAAGAAGTTGTCGTGGCGTCCCATCTGGTCCAGACCGAGCACGTCGGAAAAAAGCCCGCAGAGTTTTTCTTCCAGCGGCCCGACGGCGGGTACGTAGGCGTCCGCAATTTCAGGGCGGCTGCCGTCGGGAGCCGGCAGGGCACGGCGATCGAGCTTGCCATTCTGGGTGACCGGGAAACGGTCGAGCCGCAGGTAGATGGCCGGCACCATGAACTCGGGCAGATTGCGGGAAAGTTGTTCGCGCAAGAAACGCGCGGTGGTGGAGGCGTCATCGGCGACGTAATACGCAACGAGGCGCTTCTGTCCCGGTCGGTCTTCTCGCGCCAGCACGGCGCCGGCGCGCACGCCGGGTGTACGTTGCAGGGCGGCCTCGATCTCACCGATCTCGATGCGGAAGCCACGAATCTTGACCTGGTTGTCGGTACGGCCAATGAATTCGACGACGCCTTGCGGCAGCCAGCGCACCAGGTCGCCGGTGCGGTAGAGGCGGTCACCAGGTGCGCCAAAGGGATCGGGTACGAAACGCTCCGCTGTCAATTCCGGGCGTTCCAGATAGCCGCGAGCCAAGCCGATACCACCGATATACAGTTCCCCGGCTACACCGACAGGTACCAACTCGCCCCGCGCATTGAGCACGTGCAGGGTGGTATCTGCGATAGGGCGGCCAATAGGTACGGAGCGGGCCTGCGCATCGAACGCGCGCGGAATCGCGTAGGTGGCGGAGAACGTGGTGCATTCGGTAGGGCCGTAGCCGTTGATGATGGTTACGTCGGGCAGCGCGGCATAAGCCTTGAGGACATGCGGAACTGATAGTGCCTCGCCGCCAATCAACAGTTGCCGCAGTCCCTGCAAGCGGCTGGCATCGTCATCGATGATCGCGTTGAACAAGGCCGCCGTAAGCCACGCAATCTGCGCCTCATGCCGCTGGATGGTGCGGTACAGGCCGCACCCCGTGGGTATGCGCTCGGCATGTACGATGCATGTGCCACCATTGAGTAGGGCACCCCAGATCTCGAGGGTCGATGCATCGAAGCCGAGCGGAGCGGCGTGCAGCAGCCGTGGCGCTTCGCCGAACTCGACATAGCTAACGTCGCGCACCAGGCGGATGATCGAACGGTGCATGATTTGCGCACCCTTCGGGGTTCCGGTAGATCCCGACGTGTACATCACATAGGCAAGCGACTCACCTGCCAGTGACGGCAGCTCGGTTCGCAAGGTGGTCGTTTCAAGCTGTGCCACAGTCACCGTTGATGCACGGACGCCAGGTAGTTCCTGCATGTCGGCCGGCGCAATGACCAGAGCCGCCTGCGCGTCGTTGATGGTAAAGACGAGGCGTTCCGCCGGATGACTGGCATCCAGCGGGAGGTAGGCGGCGCCGGCTTTCAGGATGCCGAGAATGACGGCGATCGCCTCGGCCGAGCGATCCAGCAGCAGGGCGACCGTTGCTCCCGCCCCCACACCCGCCGAGATGAGTGCGGCAGCAAGGCGATTAGCGCGCGCATCCAGATCGGCGTAGGACATCGACCCGTCGGCAGCCTCTACAGCCATGCGGGTCGGGTATTGCCTGGCCACGTCGGCGAACAGGTCGTGCACGGTATCTTCGGCGCGACGTGGCTTGGCCGTCGCATTCCAGTCGTGGAGAAGACGATCGCGCTCGGCGACGTCGATCACCTCGATCGACGCCAAGGGAACATCGTCTGCAGCAAGCAGCGCGGTGAGTGCGCGCCTTACACAGCCGGCAAACAGGTCGATGGCGCTGGCGTCGAAGGGTGAGCGGAACGCCGTTTCCAGATGCGCCGACGAGGTACTCCGTAAGCGCCAATGGCTGAAGGCATTCGCTTCGGACTTCTCGTCGATACCCTCATCGTGTAGCACCTGCCAGGCTGCGTGTGCGGCAGGCTTGGACGCGTCGGCCAGCGCATCCGCTACTTCTTCCATCCATGCGTTTCGGCGCATGTCGCGCGGAACCCGGATGACTACCTGGTAAGCGCCATGGGTCGTGGACACATTGCCGCTGATGACTTCGGCACCCGTGAGCCGTGACTCCGTCAACGCAAGCGCGGCACACAGCGTGACTACTGGACCGATCGGGGTCGGGTAATCGTCACCCAGGTCATAGCTGCGGCGCAGCCAGTCGCTATCTGCGCTGCCGTGCGGACAAGGCAGCACTTCAAACAACCGCATGGCTGCGATTCCGTCTTCCCCTGCGGCGGCCCTGTTGGTATCCATGGCATTCACTATGTGGAAGTCATTGACATGCGCTTACAGCGGCGAGGCCACTCAATCGGCTACCGCGTAGGCGGTCTTATGCGCCAGCGATGGGCAGGCGGGCGGTCGACTGCCCACGCCGTGCATGGCGATCAAGGCGGACGCACTCATGTAAGTGAATTCATCCAGCAGCCTGTGGTTGCCTACCGTGGGTGGCGACATGCCATGGCGACGCATCAGATCGTGCAGGACATGCTCCATCGCGTTGTGGCGCGTGGCGTTGGTGCTGTAGGTGAGGCTGATGGTGATGGAGGGTTCGGTGCCGGTCTCCACCATGTGCGGGCTCGTAATGGGGATATACGCACCCTTGCCAGGGCCGACTTCGAACAGGTGGGCACGTTCGCGAAATTCCTCGTGCCACCTGACCAGGTCCAGGTTGTGACTTGAGTGGAAGCTATCGCGAGCACGCTCGCTGCATACCTCGATATCGTCCTGGTCCCACACGTACACCTTCTTGGCGCCGCGTATCTGCAGCAGGATCCCGTGGTTACGGTCGATGTGGAACGGCGTCGTCGTGTGCGGTGAGGCCACGAAGATCCAGCCGGCCCGGTAATACATGCCTGGGTCCCGGCGTTCGATCTCGGCCTGGATCGGATCCAGCGCAGTGTTGATCAGCTCCCGATAGGCCGGATCGGCCTGCACATGGCGAAGCAGCATCCAGGCCTTGGCGGAGGTGATCTGCTGCAGCGTTTCGGTGACCGAGCGGCGGTTCGGATACAAGCGCGCGACTTCGTCGAAGTTGGCGTCCGCGCCAGCATTGTTGTTGAAGGTGAGCAGGTGCGTCGTGCCCTGAAAGCGCTTGCCCAATGCGACCAGCCGATCGGGCTGCAGCAGGGGATGGTCAGTGAGCTGATGGCGCACCGCTTGCGGTCGCCATGGATCGAACGACTCCCAATCCATATCGATTAACGCAGTAGCGTTGGTGTTCATGGATGACACCTCCCCAGCGCGGTGTGGTTGTAGCTGGTGTCGGAACGCGAGCCCCCTTGGCTTCGATAGGCAGTGTCTGCGTCCCTGTGGCGCAGTCACGAAGCGCATCCGACATCGTGGATTTCCTGTGATTGTCGGCCGAACGCTTGGGCTTTTCCCTAGTCCATCCCGGCTATTCCTGCTCCTATTCCCTACTGCCTATGCCGTGACGCGAAGTGGGAGGGTCTCGTGGGACGCGGCCGACTTTTCGACCGACTGCCGCTCCCGCTCCTTCTCCCCTTTGGGAGAAGGTTGGGATGAGGGGCGGGTGCTTGCGATATCGCTAAAACTGAGCGTTATGGCAAGGGTGCCGCTTACGCAGCGGGCGTTTCGATCGCCTGCCGGCGCTCGAGTCACTTTTCTTTTGCTGGCCCAAAAGAAAAGTAACCCAAAGAAAATGGCCTAAAGAGCTCATAGCATTGCGCGGGATACGAGCCTGAAGGGCGCGGCCAGCCGAATTAGTGGCGGCCCAAGGCCTACACACCGCCGCTACACCGCAACGCGCCTGAGCGTAGAGGGCTTAAAGCGTGGGCTTTGTGGCCATATCCCGGTGGCCGCAAACGTCGCGACCTTCGGCCATCCCCGTTTTAAGTCCTCACCGCGACGGCGCGTTGCGGTGTAGCGGCAGTGTCTCGCCGTGGGCCGCGAACTTTCCGATCATCGAGACCTTCCAACGCTTCTATCTCACGCAGTGCTGCCAGCTCCTGAGGCCATTTTCTTTGGGTTACTTTTATTTTGGGCCAGCAAAAGAAAAGTGACCCGGACCGCGGCAGCGGTTCGGAACGCCCGCTGCGTAAGCGGCACGCTGGCGGTACCGCTCGGTTGTAGCGTTATCGCGAGCACCCGCCCCCTCAGCCCAACCTTCTCCCCGGAGGGGAGAAGGAGCTGCAGCCCCGGCAGGTGGTCGAAATGGCCGTCGCGTCCAAAATGCGCAACAACTTTCGCCATCCGGCGCGTTGTCATCGGGTTGACACTTGCGCACCGCAGCAAGACAATACCCGAGCCCCTCGGCATGACCTGCCCTGTGGGCCTCTGTCCTATCAAACCAAGGCATATGGACGTTTACCCTAGTCGCAACGTCGACATCCGCAAGCATCGGGTGCCGGCATTGCATAACAAGTTGATTGCCTGCGGCGACCGCCTGCGGTCGGCTGGTGCTTTCCTAGACTAGGGAAGTCCGGCCCACCTCTGATGGCGCCGTCGGCGCCGTTACGAGGAGATGGGCCCATGAAGCTCCTTCGCGATTTCTTTCGTCTGCGCACCGCGGGACGCCAGCTGCTGGCCGGCCGTGGTGCAGAGTCTCGCCGTTCCTGGACGATCACCGTTCCCGCGCCGCTGCATGATGCAGCGGCTCCGGCCGTGATCGATATGCATTGGAAAGCTGAC
>DASXND010000138.1:0-5293 GCA_036495265.1 Dyella sp. | reverse complement strand
GACGACTTCGACAACTTCGCCAACGGCAACTGGAAGAAGACCGCCGTGATTCCGGCCGACCGCTCGAGCACGGGCATCTTCCTGCAAGTGTTCCAGAAGGCGGAACAGCGCACGGCCGACCTGATCCGCGACACCGCCAAGGGCAATCCAGCCGCCGGCAGCAACGAGCGCAAGATCGCCGACTACTACGCCGCCTTCATGGACGAGGCCGGCATTGAGAAGCGTGGCCTCGCGCCGCTGCAGCCCCAGCTGAAACAGATCGACGCCATCCACAACCAGGCCGACCTCGCTCGCGTGCTCGGCAGTGGCCTGCGCGCCGATGTGGACCCGGTCAACGCCACCAATTTCCACACCGAAAACCTGTTTGGCCTGTTCGTCTCGCACGGCCTGGTGGATGCCAACCGCAATATCCCCTATCTGCTGCAAGGCGGCCTGGGCATGCCTACGCGCGACTACTACCTGTCCAGCGACAAGGAGATGGTGGCCACCCGCGACAAGTACCAGGCCTATATCGCCGCCCTGCTCACGCAGGCCGGTGTGGCCGATGCGGAGACCAAGGCCAAGTCCATCCTCGCGTTGGAAACCAAGATCGCCAAGGCACACGCGGACATCATCGACAGCCAGGACGTGCACAAGGCCAATAACCCATGGCCGGCGGCATCGTTCAGCCAGAAGGCACCGGGCCTGGACTGGAACACCTACTTCAAGGCCGCCGGCCTGGAGCAGGCGAAGATCGTCAACGCGTGGCAGCCGCAAGCCATCCAGGGGCTCTCCGCACTGGTGGCCAGCGAACCGCTGCAAACCTGGAAGGACTACCTCACCTTCCACGCTCTCAATGAAAGCGCCAGCCTGTTGCCCAAGGCCTATGCCGACCTCAGCTTTGGCTTCTACGGCCAGACCCTGCAGGGTACGCCCAAGCAGCGCGATCGCTGGAAGCGCGGCGTGGCCAGCACCAATGAGGCGCTCGGCGATGCCGTGGGCCAGATCTATGTGAAGCAGTACTTCCCGGCCTCGTCCAAGCAAGAGGTCGAGCAGATGGTGAAGAACATCCTCGCCGCATTCGACGAGCGCGTAGACCATCTCGACTGGATGACGCCCGCCACGCGCCAGAAGGCCAAGGCCAAGCTGGCTGCGATCCGCGTCAGCGTTGGCTATCCGGAGACCTGGCGTGACTACGGTACGCTGGACATCCATGCCGACGATGCCCTGGGCAACCAGCAGCGCGCCAACAAGTTCGAGTTCCTGCACCAGCTGGCCAAGCTCGGCCAGCCGGTCGATCGCGGCGAATGGTGGATGACACCGCAGACGGTGAATGCGGTGAACCTGCCGTTGCAGAACGCGCTGAACTTCCCGGCGGCGATTCTCGAAGCACCGTTCTTCGACCCCAAGGTGGATGCGGCAGCGAACTACGGTTCGATCGGTGCCGTGATCGGCCATGAGATCAGCCACAGCTTCGACAATCTCGGTGCCGAGTTCGACGCCCAGGGCAACCTCGCCAACTGGTGGACGCCGGAAGACCTGGCGCACTTCAAGGCCGCGGGCCAGCAACTGGTCAAGCAGTTCAATGCGTACGAAGCCCTGCCGGGCCTGCACGTCAACGGCCAGCAGACGCTGGGCGAGAACATCGCCGACCTGTCCGGCCTGACCATCGCCTATGCCGCCTACCAGAAGTCGCTTGGTGGCAAGGCCGCGCCGGTGGTCGACGGCCTCACCGGCGACCAGCGCTTCTTCCTTGCCTTCGCCCAATCCTGGCGCGAAAAAGTCCGCGACGAAGCGCTGCGCCAGCGCGTGATCAGCAACGAACACGCACCGGGCCGCTTCCGTGCACAGACCGTGCGCAATATCGATGCGTGGTACGACGCGTTCGAGCCGAAGGCGGGGCAGACGCTGTACCTGGCGCCGCAGGATCGGGTGCGGATCTGGTAAGCCATCGGCCGTAAACCGAAACAAAAAGCCGCGCCCCTCACAAGGCGCGGCTTACTTTTTTGGTCAGGTACTCCGCTGATGCAGTGGCGACACCCCGAGCCACGCAGCCTACCGGCCACCCATCCGCCTAGAGTTTTTTCGTCATGAAGACACTATGGGGGTCCTCGGCATAATCCGCGAAGGGGCCGCACGGCTCAAACCCAAACCGGGCGTACAGCTCACGCGCCGGAGCAAACGCCGCAGGCGCTCCCGTTTCCAGACTCAGCCGCTGGTAGCCACGCCGACGCGCCTCCCCCAGGATGTACTGCAGCATGGTTGCTGCCACACCTTCGCGCCGGTGACGCGCCGACGTACGCATCGACTTGATCTCGCCATGTGCCGCATCCAGCTGCCTGATCGCCCCACAGCCCATTAGCTCACTGTGCTGCCACGCCGTCCAGAACGTGATTTCTGGTCGCCGCAACGCGTCGAGATCGAGCGCGTGAATACTTTCAGGTGGCGAGTGGAGCGCCATGTCGCGCAAATGCTCATGCAGGAGCGCGGCAATCTCGGGGCCGCGCAGGTCATCGATGCGAATGTGCAAAGCTGCCGGCATATAAGCGCATTCCCGCGTTTCGTTGATCTTCGTGCGAAGCCTAAGCGACCCTAACCAACACCCAGCCCTTCGATGCCGATGATGTCGTGACCGTCGAAGCCGGCCCATTCGGCGAAACGTCGGCCACGTTCGGCATAGTCATGAAACTGGTCGAAGCTTGGGGCGCCAGGAGACAGCAGCACGATGCCACCGGCGGGCGTGAGTGCCTTGGCGCGAGTCACCGCGGCGTCAAGGTCGACCACTTCTTCAATGGTGGTGTTCACGCCGGCCTCGTGCAGTTCCCGCGCGATGCGGGGGCCGTTCGCGCCTTGCGCAACGATCGCGTGGGGCGCGCGGATCTGCATGGCCACGCAGAAGTCGCCCCAGTCGAGGCCGCGGTCATGGCCGCCGACGATGACCGTGACTTTCTGTCCTTCGATGCTGGCGAGTGCGGCAAGCGTCGCTTGCGGCGTGGTGCTGATGGAATCATTGATCCATACCAGGCCACCCGACTCACCCAACGATTGAAGGCGGTGCGGCAGCGGGCGGAAGCCGGCCAGTGATCCAGCGGCGGCGACGGCGTCGAACCCCATCGCTTCCAATGCAGCGAGCGCCGCGCAGGCGTTCAGTGCATTGTGTTCGCCCGGTGCGCGGAGCTTGGCGATCTCGAACACCTGTTGCGTATCGCGACAGATAAAACCACCGGATACATGCCACCCCGCGACATCGCCGAACACGATGCGGTTCGGATGTTGCGCTGTGCGCTCCAGCAGGAACGGTTGGGTGGCATTGACCAGCAACTGCCTGGAAACATCGGCAAGCTTGAGCTTGTCGTCGATATACCGTTCACGCGAACCGTGCCAGTCGAGATGTTCCTCGTACAAGCTGGTGATCACACCAAGTTCGACCGGGCCGGCGTCGCCGGTCTGGAAACTCGACAGCTCGATCGCCCAAAGCTCGGCCGACTGATCCAGCAGCTCCAGCAGGGGCATGCCGATGTTGCCGGCCAGCGCCGTGCGCACGCCGAGCGAACGCGCGAGATGGGCGATCAGCGCGGTAGTCGTGCTTTTGCCCTTGGTGCCGGTGACGGCGATGACGCGCGACGAGGCATGCTCGGCGAACCACAGCGCCGTACCCGAGGTGATGCGAATGCCTGCTTCAGCCGCAGCCAGCAGTGGCGGCTTGTAGGCCGAGATACCCGGCGATTTCACCACCACGTCGAACATCGCCAGCGCAATCGCATCCGGCTCGTTGCCATGCACCGTCAAGGACGCATCGAAGGCCTTTGCCGCCGGCACTTCCGACTCGCTGCAGAAAAGCGTCAGCGGCAGTTGCGGCAAGCGGGCGCGGATCGCCGTGATGGCGGCACGCCCTTCGCGACCGAAGCCCCAGATCGCCACCCGCTGGTCGGCGAGATCGGCGATGCGCAAGGGCGCCCGATGTTTCGTCACGCGAAGATCGCCAAGGCGGGCTGCAAGCGTGCCGGAATGCGGTGTTCGCCCGACGGTTGCAGCCACGGCTCAAGCGCCAGCTCGCTCGCGTCGAGCTGCGGCAGGATCTCGCTGCGAAAGCGATCGACCAAGGCGTCTTCCTGCCACTCCGAGCGCTGGCTTAGTGCAACCATCGCTGCACGCGCCTCGGCACCTTCGCCCACGCACTCGAACGGCTTGTGGTCCTGGTATTCCAGCAGCGCATCGAAACCGGGCGCAAGGTTCTCGTCATCCAGCAGATTGCGGCCAAAGATCGACAGCAGGCGCGGCTTGGCCAGGAACGGTGCCAGCGCGAGAAACACGAAATGGCACTTGGGACATTGCCCGCACCAGCGATCGGCCGGCTTGGGACCGAGCAGCTTGAAGTTGCGGTTGCAGCTGGAGAACACGTCGAAGTACGGCGTGAGCTTGGCGAATGCCCGCGTCACCGCCAACTCCGAATACGGCCGCAGCAGCGAGCAATACGTGAGATCGGCGGCCACCTGCTGCTGCAGCCAATCACCCAGCAACTGCTCGAAGGCGTAGCCCTTGCTCCACTGGTGATTCACCTGCTGGCCTTCGTATTCCAAGGTGGCGGCGGAGGCGGAGCGCTCGTTGGCGAACGCGATGCTGTCGAAGCCATAGAGGATGGCCGCCACCGCCAGGATCGCTGAATTCACCGCCGTCACCGGGATATGGCCGTTCCACGCACCATGCCGGTTGAGCTCGAACAGGCCTGGCGCCAGCTCGCGCTGGATATTGAGCATGGGCAGGCCTGTGCGCTCGGCGCAGGCGGCGATCAGTGGCGAGTTGCCTACCCACACCGCGGTCGCCTCGCCCCCAATCGACTTGATGGCCTCGACGGCCACCAGCGAGTCCTTGCCACCACCGATCGGCACCAGCGTGCGGTGCGGCAGGCCCAAGGCCTTGGCGGCGGGCCGGGCAGCAGCACCGCGCGGAAACGCGATGCGACCACGCAGATCCAGTCCGTTGCGATAGGCAAACTCGGCCAGGCCATGCAGATACAGCGCATCGAGCAAGTCGGCGGTGGCGTCGTCCAGCGGGCCATTCGCTACGTCGATGCGCGGCGGTACACCCGCCTTGTAGTAACTCACGCCGGCGATCAGGTGCAGCATGCGCAGCGCCGCATCGAACGCCGGCTGGTGGCTTGCCGGCAAGGCCGGAGCCTGCGGGAAGCGCACGCGCTCGATCAGCTCCTCGCCATGGTCAAAGGCATACACCAGCTCGGCCACGCCGTCGGCATAGCTGCAGCGCACGAAGCGGAAGGCCTGGGTCAGGCGGGGTTGGATGTTGGTTGTCACGC
>DASXND010000137.1:0-22801 GCA_036495265.1 Dyella sp. | reverse complement strand
GTCGCGCACAGGGTGCGCTCCTACATCGATTTGACAGGCCATTTCGCACGACCGGCGCGACCGCACATTGATTCCGCACGTCCCCTGCGTTAGCTTTGCGGGCCATGGCCAAGTCCGCTTCCGCTCCCGCCGCTCCGGCTCCCGCCGCTGACTTCGAACATTCGCTAGACGAACTCGAACAACTGGTTGCGCGCATGGAAGGCGGCGACCTCAGCCTGGACGAGTCCCTTTCCTCCTTCGAACGTGGCATCGGCCTCTATCGCCATTGCCAGCAGGCGCTGGAAAGTGCCGAGCTGCGCGTGCGCCTGCTGCTTGATCCCGATGCTCCCCACACCGCCGAACCGTTTGAACCCGAACTCTGAACTCGGCCGGGCTCTCAAGTCGCTGATTGCGCGCGCCGACGAGGCGCTGACTCGCTCGCTGCCTCCCGAAGACAGCCCCCCAGTCGAACTGCACCGCGCCATGCGTTATGCCGTACTTGGCGGCGGCAAACGGCTGCGCCCCCTGCTGGTCTACGCCGCCGGTCATGCGTTTGGGGAAGCCGGTTCGCGGCTGGATGCCCCCGCCTGTGCGGTGGAACTGATCCACGCCTATTCGCTGGTGCACGACGACCTGCCGGCCATGGACGACGACGCGCTGCGCCGTGGACGGCCCACCTGCCACATCGTATTTGGCGAGGCCATGGCGATTCTTGCCGGCGACGCGCTGCAGGCGCTGGCATTCGAACTGTTGGCGCATGACGTAGACCAGGGCGTGTCGCCCACCCGCTGCGTCGAAATGCTGCGGGTGCTCGGCCGCGCCTGCGGGGCCGAAGGGATGGCAGGCGGCCAGGCCCTGGATCTGGCCGCGGTGGGGCGCCGGCTTTCGCTGGACGAGCTGGAAAACATGCACGCCTGCAAGACCGGTGCGCTGATCCGCGCCTCGGTCCGCCTGGGGGTGCTGGCCTCGGAGGCTTCCGATGATGCGCTGGAGGCGCTCGATCGCTATGCGCACGCCGTGGGTCTCGCCTTCCAGGTGCGCGACGACATTCTCGACGTGGAAGGCGAGTCGTCGGTGATCGGCAAGACCGCCGGCAAGGATGCCGCCGCCGACAAACCGACCTTTCCCTCGATCATTGGCATGGATGCATCGCGCGAACACCTGGCGCGACTGACCGCCGACGCGCTGGACGCCATTGCGCCCCTGGGCAAACGCGGCGCGCTGCTGGAAGAGCTCGCCCGCTACGCCGCGGCACGTCACCGCTAAGCCTTGCGCCACGGCGGTGTTGCTCGCCTTCGTCAACCTGACGGCGGCTGAAGCGTCTACTGACGGATACCTCCGTTACCTGCCCTCTCCCCATGCCTTGCTTCCCTGCTGTTTCGCCGCGCCGCGGCGGCTTCCTGCGGCTGTCCGCCTTCGTCGGCCTGCTGATGGCCAGCATATCCAGCGCGGCAACCCCACCCGCGCCGGATTTCAGTGGCGCCTGGCGGCTGGACGACCGCAACAGCGATACGCCTGACACGCTCACCGCCTCGCTGCGCACCGAGGCCCGCAAGGAGCAGGAAGCCAAGGAGCAGCTGGCTCCGGCAGCCGCCTCCTCGTCCCCGACCCCAGCGGGCAGCAAAGGTGGCGGCCGCCACGGCGGAGGCATGGGTCATGGCGGCATGGGTGGCGGCGGCATGGGCGCTGGTGGTGCTGGTGGTGCTGGTGGCGCGGGTGGTGGCATGGGTGGCGGCCATGGCCGGCACGGCGGTGGCGATCAGGCCGGCAACAAGGCCCCCACCTCGGACAAGGACCCCATCGCGACAGCCACGTACCCGATGCCGCCCTTGCTGAAGGTCGATTCGGTGCTGCTGGTGCAACAGGACCCGAAATCCTTCCAGATCCATTTGAATGACGGCAGCCAGCTGACTGGCAAGCTCGACAGCCAGTCGCGCCAATCGCTCAACGGCAACGCCATGGTGCGAGGCCATGTCGATGCAGGCCGTCTCATGCTGTCGGTCGAGTACGCCGACGGCAGCCGCCTCGACCAGACCTGGCAGCTGTCGGCCGATGGCCAGCAAATGACCGTCACCGGTGACTGGAAAGTACCCACGCTGCAGCAGCCGGTGACGTTCAAGCGCACCTATGTCGGGCTGCACTGAAACGAGAGAGGCAGCCCGTTGGGCTGCCTCTCCGTCAAACCCTGGCGGGACTACTTGATCAGGCGTAGCGTGAACGGATAGCGGTAACGCACGCCCTCGTTGGCGCGGATCGCCGCGATGATGGTGAATACCAGCCACGCCACCCCGACCACCACGCCAACGGGTATGGCCAGCAGCACGCCCAGTCCGAGCGTCATCAGGGTCAGCAGCAGCAAGGCGAGGCCGATGATGGCAATGGTGATGTTGAAGTTCAGCGCTTCCTTGCCCTGATCGTCGACAAACGGCATGGAGTCCTTCTTCACCAGCCAGATGATCAGCGGGCCCAGGAAGCAGCCCCAGCCGAACCAGTGGCCAGTCACGATGCAACCCAGCAAGGCCGACAAGTGGGCGAACATCGCCCAAGTCCGCTCTTCGGTAGAGGGCGTGTCGGACGGCGGCGCTTGGGCTCCGTTCGACGGCGGCGGTACGACAGACTCGGGTGGAACGCTCATGCGCACATCTCCTGGTCGTAAAAGCCTGATTTTTTTGAAACCGGCTCTAAGGACCGGTAATACCGATCCTAGCAAGTACGCAGGATTTTGCCGACTGGGAACTACCCCATCGCCCTACAGCGGGAAGAATTATTCGCCCGCGATGGTCATTTGCTCCAGCAGGATGGACCCGGTGAGCAGGTGCGATCGCGGATCGACGTCCGCGCCCACCGCCACAATGCCCGTGTACATGTCACGCAGATTGGCGGCGATGGTGATTTCTTCCACGGGGTAGGCGATCTGCCCGTTCTCGACCCAGAATCCGGCCGCACCGCGCGAGTAATCGCCGGTAATCGTCGATACGCCCTGCCCCATCACCTCGGTCACCAGCAAGCCCGTACCCAGGCGCTTGAGCATGCCGGCGAAGTCCAGCTGGGCGCCACCGTCCTGGCCCGGCTCGACGATAAGGTTGTGGATACCGCCGGCGTTACCGGTGGATTCCAGCCCCAGCTTGCGCGCCGAATAGCTGCCCAGCACATAGCGCGCCAGCACACCGTTCTCGATCAGCGAACTGTCGCGGGTGGCAACGCCTTCGGCATCGAATACGCCCGAACCCTGGCCACGCATCAGGAACGGCCGCTCCACGATATTCAGCCATGACGGCATCACCTGCTTGCCGACGTGATCGAGCAGGAAGCTGGCACGCCGATACAGTGCACCGCCACTGACCGCGCCCACCAGATGTCCGATCAGCCCGCGGGCAACCTCCGGCGCAAACAGCACCGGGCTCTGGCGGGTCGAAAGGCGCTGCGCACCCATGCGCGAAAGCGTGCGTTGGGCCGCCTTGTCGCCTAGCGCCTGCGCGCTGATGAAGTCGTTGGCCGAACGCACGCTGTCGTACCAGTAGTCCCGCTGCATGCCCTCTTCGTCACCCGCGATCAGCGACAGCGACAACGAATGCCGCGTCCCGCGTTCACGGCCGAGGAATCCATGCGAGTTCGCGTACACCGCCAGGCTTTCGCCCATCTGCACGCCGGCACCGTCGGAATTGGTGATGCCCGCATGCGCGCGACCGGCTTCCTCGATGTCCTTGCCCAGCGCGATGGCCCCGGCCGTATCGATGCGCCAGGGGTGCCACAGGTCCAGGTCGGGAAACACCGTGGCCATGCGCGCGGCGTCGGCCAGGCCGGCCGCCGGGTCTTCCTCGGTGAAGCGGGCGATGGCGCAGGCCTGGTCCAGGGTGGCCTGGATCGAGTCCGGATTGAGGTCGGCGGTGCTGGCCGAGCCCTTGCGCTGGCCGAAATAGACGGTCAGCCCGAAACCCCGGTCCCGCGTATGCTCGACCGTCTCCACCTCACCCAGGCGCACATTCACGCTCAGCCCCGTATCGATGCTGGCGGCCACCTCGGCCTGGCTGGCGCCGGCGGCCCGGGCGCGACGGATCACGTCCTCGGCCAGCTGGGCCAGTCGATCCAGTTCTTCGAGGCTGCGGTCCTGGGTGGGGCTGAGCTGGGTCACGCGTGGAATTCCTGCAGGCTGGCTGGTAACGGGTAGAATACGCGGTCCGACCCGCGCAGCTTCCCAACATGGGGGTATCGCGGCCGAATGCAAAGAGCGTCCTGCGGAGAACGCCATGTCACCGACAGCCGGCATCTACCGTCACTACAAGGGCCAGCGTTACCGCGTACTGGGCACGGCCCGGCACAGCGAGACGATGGAAGAAGTGGTGGTCTACCAAGCACTCTATGGCGATTTCGGCCTGTGGGTTCGCCCAGCCGCCATGTTCTGCGAAACCGTGGACATGGATGGCGAGCCGATTGCGCGCTTCGCGCTGGAACAGGCCGAACCCGATCCGCTCGACCGCCGTGACGCCACGCACTGAAAGCCAAGGCCCCTGGGCCGACCAGCTGGAACTACCTGTGAACCGTAACTACACCGACGATCCCGAACACGACTACGGCCCCACTCGCACGCAGCAGCGCCGCGATGCGCTGGCCGTGCTCGCGTTGGCCAACCAGCTGGTCGAACTGCCGCCAAGCAAGCTGGCCAAGCTGGACCTGCCGGAAGACGTGCAGCGCGAGATCGCGCAAACGCGCCGCATCACCGCGCACATCGCACACAAACGGCAGCTCGCGTTCCTGGCCAAGGTCATGCGCCGCCATGACCCGGAAGTCTTCGACGGCGTGCGCGCCGCGCTCGGCGTGAACCGCGAGCGCCAACGCCAGGAAACGGCGGCGATGCATCGCCTGGAAGCCATGCGCGACCGTCTGATCACCGACGCCGACGCTGCGATCAGCGAGCTGATCGCGCAACATCCGGACGTCGACCGCCAACACCTGCGCTCACTGGCGCGCCAGGCGAAAGCCGAGCAGGAAGGCAACAAGCCGCCGCGCGCCTACCGCGAGATCTTCCAGCTGCTCAAGCAACTGGCTGATGAAGCGGCGGATGAGTCGGAAGAGGCGGATGACGCGGGTGGTGCTGGAGAGGAAGCTCTCTAAGCTTCCGGCGCGCATCGCCTGCATGGCGTACCGAAAAACTTCACCGTCATCCCAGCGAACGCTGGGATGACGGTGAAGTGGGATGACGGTGAGGTTGGCTCAGCCCTTCGCGCTGAAACGCGCACAGCCGTCTTCCGGCGATACCCAGCAATCGTGCAGCACGCATAGTCGGCTGGTTGCGATACTCGCACCATAGGCCGAACCAAACGACGTCAGCCCGGGCATGCTTTGCTCTATCGCACGCTGGTCATCCAGCCGGTGAACGCAGCGCTCGCACGATGCAGCCAGCTTGCCGACGGACGAGGCATCGACACCGGCCACGCTCACCCGCCCAGCCCGTTCCAGTACGACGCGAACACGTGCACCGACAGCACATAGCCAATGATCACATTGACCACCACGCCAGCCGTGAAGGCCAGCAGCGGCCGCCATCCCGTTGCGCTGAGCGAACGCAGGCGCGTGGTAAGACCGATGCTGAGAAAGCAAAACGTGAAGGCCCAGGTACGCAAGGTGCTGATCGGCGCCACCAGGTCCGGCGTAACGATCTTGCGGTAATCGACCAGCGAGTAATGACTGGCGATCCAGGTCACCAACGCTGAAGCCAGCACGAAACCAAACACAAACTTCGGAAAGCGCGCCCAGATCTCGCGTATATCGGCTTTCGCCCTGACCCCATCGTCGCCACTATTCCAGCGCGTGGCCGCAACCCAGGCCAGCGTAAATGCCCAGATGCCAATCCAGATATCGCGCCCCACCACCTTCATCAGCGTGAACGCCTGTACGGCAGCATCAGGTGCACCGGCAATCGCGCCACCCGCGTTGCGCGCCGCGTCGCCATAGGCCTGTGCCGCCGCAACGCCCGCGGCATCCGCAAACTCGGATGTGCCAATCCACGCACCGGCCACGGCGGTCGATAACCCCAATGCCCGCGACGCAAACGGCAGTACGAAAATCATCACGATCGCCCACACCACCACCAGCGTGATGGCCATGGACGTGTCTTCCCGGCGCGCACGTACCGCGCCACCGCTGGCAATCGCCGCTGACACACCGCACACCGCGCCACCGACGCCGAGTACCGCCGCGAAGCGCTTGTCGAGACCCAGCGCCTTGCCAGCGAGAAAGATGGTGAAGAACGTGGCGAGCGAGACGATGGTCGCCTGTGCCACCGCTACCGGGCCCGCCCACACCAGCAAGGTCAGCGGCAAGGTCGCACCCAGCAATACGATGCCGACCTTGATATAGAACTCCACGCGCAGCCCCGACTGGAACCAGTCAGGCAGCTTGACCGTATTGGATACCAGCAGACCCAGTGCCAGCGCGAGCAGCGGCGCCTCGAGGTTGTAGCGCGATGCCTCGACCCATGCGGATGCAATGAAGATCAACAGCGAGACCGCGAACAGGGTCAGGAAGGCGGGTAGAAAACGGGCCAGGGAATGCCCCAGGACCGCGAGCCCGGTACCGAACAACAAGGCAAACGCGGCGAACAGCGCCAGATAGTTGGGCCAGTGCGAAGCGACACCCTGCCAGGCCTCCGCCAGCGTCTTCCACTTCGCCGGTGCAACCGCCAGCCATTTGAGACTGCTGCCATGGGCGAACAACGCCCAGGCCACCACGATCACCAGCAGGCCGATCCACACCGACCACCAGTCTTCGTTGGAAAAGATACCCCACCGCACAGGGCGCGCAGCGGCAATGCCTTGGGCAGGGACCTGACCCGGCAAAACACGTGTCGCTTCGCTCATCGCAACGCCCTCACCGAAAGTAGTAACCGGACGTCCAGACGTCCGGGCGGCCAACGGGAAGAGCCGCAGCAGACACTGTCCGTCCGCCACGATTCAAAGCGAAATGAGGTTTTGTTCTATCGATATGCCCGGCTCCAGGCTGGACCGGGCGGCAGCAGGCTGTTTCTTGGTGGGAGCGACTTCAGTCGCGACCGCGGCTATCGATGCAAGCGTTCGTCGCGACTGAAGTCGCTCCCACCACCCATCGCGATCGCGCCATCGTTACAACCCAGCCCAGAGTTCTCTCGAGATGTCCCATAGGCCACGGCGTGCGGACCATCATCAGGACGTACCAACAAAAACGGCGGCCTCCCGGGGAAAGCCGCCGTCACGATGTACCGGGCGATGATCAGGACGCCGTGCCACCCACCGTCATCGCGTCCACCTTCAACGTCGGTTGTCCGACGCCGACCGGCACGCTCTGGCCGTCCTTGCCGCAGACGCCGACGCCTTCGTCCAGCGCCAGGTCGTTGCCAATCATCGATACGCGGGTGAGCACCTCAGGCCCGGAGCCGATCAGGGTGGCGCCCTTCACCGGGCGGGTCACCTTGCCGTCTTCGATCAGATAGGCCTCGCTGGCGGAGAACACGAACTTGCCGTTGGTGATATCCACCTGGCCGCCGCCGAAGTTCACCGCATAGATGCCTCGCTTGACCGAGCGGATGATCTCCTGCGGATCGTGCTGACCGGCGAGCATGTAGGTATTGGTCATGCGTGGCATCGGCAGTTGGGCGAACGATTCGCGACGGCCATTGCCGGTGGGTGCCACGCCCATCAGGCGGGCATTGAGCTTGTCCTGCATATAGCCCTTGAGGATGCCGTCCTCGATGAGCGTGGTGCATTCGGTGGGCGTGCCTTCGTCGTCCACGCTGAGCGAGCCTCGGCGGCCCACGAGGGTGCCGTCGTCGACGACGGTAACGCCCGGGGCGGCGACGCGCTGGCCGATGCGACCGGCGAAAGCCGAGCTGCCCTTGCGATTGAAGTCGCCTTCCAGACCGTGGCCGATGGCCTCGTGCAGCAACACACCCGGCCAACCGGGGCCGAGCACCACCGGCATGCTGCCGGCCGGCGCATCGACCGCGTCCAGGTTCACCAGGGCCTGGCGCACGGCTTCATCGGCAAAAGCCAGGGCGCGGCCGTTGTCGATCAGCTCGCGATAGCCATAGCGGCCACCACCACCGGCACTGCCCTGCTCGCGCCGGCTGCCCTGCTCGGCGATCACCTGCACGTTCAGGCGCACCAGCGGGCGCACGTCGGCCGCCAAGGTGCCGTCGGAAGCGGCCACCAGCACGGTGTCCATGGTGGCGGCCAGGCTCACGATCACCTGCTTCACGCGCGGATCGCGCGAGCGGGCATAAGCGTCCACTTCACGAAGCAGCGCGATCTTGTCCGGATTGGGCAGGCTTTCGATCGGATCGATAGCCGGATAGAGCTGCCGCCCCCCGTTCAGCGCCAGTGGCTTGCCCACGCCATTACCACCCTGGGCAATCGCGCGGGCCGCCTTGGAGGCGTCCAGCAGCTGGGGCAACACGATCTCATCGGAGTATGCGAAACCGGTCTTCTCACCGCTGATGGCACGCACGCCTACGCCCTGCTCGATCGAATGGCTACCGTCCTTGACGATGCCCTCCTCCAGCAGCCAGGACTCGCTCCGCGAATGCTGGAAATACAGATCGGCAGCATCGATGGATGGCCCCATCAACTGGGAGAACACGCGGTCCAGGTCGCTGGCGGCCAGGCCACCGGGAGCCAGCAAACGACGTTCAGCCTGCGCGATCAGGGAATCCATGAAATCTCAACCGTGTGTGAAGGACCAGACTCTAGCAAGTGGGGGCCGACCGTCGCTGTTTAAAGCCTGTTTTCCCTCGCTAAGGAAGCACCAAGCCGCGCGATCCCGCGGCCTGAGCATCGGTCAATGCGCGCTGCTGGTGGCCGGCGCCGGTGATACGCCCGGCAGCAGCGGCGGCGTCACCGGTGTCAGCGGCGGCGTCGTGGCATCGTGTTTTTCGAGTACCGCGATCTCAGGTTTATCCCAGCTGCCGGTGATCTTGTAGCGCGCACTGGCCGCATGATTGATTCCCTTGCCCAACAGACCTTGGGCGAGAAAGCCAGCGGCCGCGCCGATGGGTCCGCCGACCACCACGCCGACGAGAGGCAGGCTGTTGCCCGCATGCGGGGTGGCTAGCACCTGCAGGTCATAGTCCTTGGCACGCAGGCCAGTGCGTCCGTTGATGGCGATTTCAGCGGCAGGACTGCGAATCTGCAGGTTCTCGGTATGGGCATTGCCATCGCTCAGCTTGAAGTCGCCGGCAATCGCATCGAACGCCAGGCCTTTGCCAAACACGTCGCCAAAATTGAACGCGAGTCGGCGCGGCAAATCGAGCACCGACAGCAGGCCGAACAGGCGTGCCACGCCAGGCGTCACTTCAGGCATGCGTCCATCGGTAATACTTATGCTCAGCTTGCCATCCATATTGGCCAGGTCCATGGCCGTGGGTGCGCCGGGCCAGCCCGCATCCAGCTTTGCACGCACCTTGCCGCCGGCAAGCAGCCCCTCGAAGCCGAAGGCGCCCAACATGTCGCCCAGGTTGTCCGCGGCAAAATCGATAACCAGCTGGGAATGACTGTCGCCTGCCGTGCCATTCCAGTCGCCCGTGCCGTTGATCTGCACCCCGTGCGAAAGCGTACGCAACTGGTCGATGTGCAGGCCGCGATCGGTTGGCCAGGTCTCCAGGCGTGCTTCGCCCAGCTTGGAATCACCGAAACGCAGATCGCTCACCCACAGATGAAACGGCGGCAAGGCCGAAGGCGTGATGCCGGTTTCGGCAGGATTTGTCGCCGGTGCCGCCACCGCCGGTGCCGTCGGCACGGGTTCCGCGCCGTTCTTCTTGGCCGCGGGCGTGACGTCCTTCGGCCAGTACAGCCGCTGCAGCCGCGCCGTGATGCCACGCTTGTTGAGGTCGACCAGCGGAATGCCAAAACGCCCCGCCAGTCCGGCGTTCTCGACGTCGACGCTGAGGCCATCCGATTGCGCGCTCGCCAGCAAATGCATGTCGCTAAATGGATGGCCAAACACGATCGCCTGGTCGGCGTTCACGTCAATGCTTTCCAGGCCCGGACCCGGGCCTGCGCTTGCGGCGGCGTACTGGACCCAACCAGTCACATCGAGTTTCGCGGCACGACCGCGGACACGTATGCCTTGGTCGGGCATGGCGTCAGGCACGCGCGTTCCGAACGCGAACGTCGCGGCCAACGACTTGCCGCTATTTTCCGGCAGTCGCAGGCGCGCACGTACTATTTGCCCCAGGCTCAGTTGCACTTCGCTGCCCGCGGTGGGTAGATTCATGTCGACATGCAGGGGCAACGCAACGTCGACGGGCTTCTTCAACGGCGCCGGAAATTTCAAGGCGATGCCGGTGAGCGGCGAGTCGACGCTCAATTGCTGCGTGGTAGCAGCCGTGCCGTTGGTATGTGCGATGCCGAAACCAATGGTGAAATCGCTGCGACCTTCCGCCACCTGGCTCAACCAGTCCAGCTGGCTATAACCCTGGGTCAGCTCACTCATGCTGAAGCGGCCAGTCAGCTTGGCGGCAAGTACGGTGTCCGGCCTTCCGGTAGCACCGGCGATGGCGAGGTCCAGTTTGGACGGCTGTCCATGAAAACTCGTATCCAGCGGTCCGGCGTGGAAGCCCGCCTTATCGAACGTCGCAGGCCCGGTGAGCTTGTCCAGCTTGAGGTTCCACTCGGGCGCATTGAAGTCGACGCCCTTCAGCTGGGCGTGACCGTCAAGCACAAAGTCCTTCGCGTCCGCCACCGGCAACGACAAGTGAAAATCGAATGCCCCCGTGCCACCCAGGCTGAACTTGGACAAGGTATCGGCCTGATGGATGCCGATCGGGCTTTTGCTCACGAACTCGATCATGCTGGCGCCGGTGCCGTTGCCGCTCACATTGAGATCGAGCACGGTGTGGCCCAGCTCGGGAATCAGCGCAACGGCCCGATCGACCTTGTTGCCCAGTGAGGTGGCTGCACTCGCCTCCACCAGTAAACCGCCGTTGACGAAGTTGGCGATCGCGTCCACGCCCTCGGCGCGCGGCCAGTCCTTGCCGTAGTCGAAAACCAGATCGTTCAACACGGCGCGTGCTTCGAAACGCCCTTCGTTGTGATGGAACGGCCAGTCAGCGAGATCGCCCCGCACCAGGATATCGCCGCGATCGATCTGGCCGCTGACCAGCGACCGATCGAGCCATTCAATCGCAGCCGGCGACATCGAGTCGATCGGCCAGAACTGCTTGGCGGCCACGACGTCGGCGTGACTGAGCGACGCGTACAGCTCGAGGAAAGGTCGCCCGCCGGCATCCGGGAAGGCCATTTCGCCACGGGCCTCGCCTGCGAAACCCGTGCCTTCGAACTGGAAGGGATCGGTGCCGATGTGCCAAGCGTCGTCCTCATGCCAGAACGCCACGTCACCGGCGAGGCGCGACATCACCAGCGGCTCGCGGAACGTGTGCGGAAAACGCAATACCGTCGCTTGCTGCGGCAGCGACAACGATAGCGCCTCGGCGTCACCGCGCAGTTCGCCTCGCAGACCATCCACGCCGGGAAGCTTGCCGGCCGCGTCGATCGCCAACCCCTTGAACGCGACATCGAGTGTCTGCAAGCCCTCGGCCTTGCTCCAGTGCATCACCGCTTGCGTCACTTCACCTCGCGGCTTTCCGACACCCACCCATTGCGCGAGGCCGGGTGACAACTGCGGCTTGAGCGCCAGCCACGGCACCAGCGGCGCCAGCTGTAGATTTCTCGCCGTCACGTCGACACGCGCCTGGTCGGTACTCATGGACTGAAAGCTCGCAGCCAACGTTCCCTGGTCATCGCCGGCCCAACGCAGCTCGTAACCATCCTGGCCCATTTTCAATTCGGCCAGACCGTCCAGCGCGGGCACGATGACCCGGGCGCCGTCGGGATTTCCCACGGACAACTGCATCAGATGGAAGCGCGTCAGGTTGCGCACCACCTTCGCATCGCGCCAATCGAGCCAGCTCTCGAAGGAACCATGGCCGCTTTCAGCGGTATAGCCGCCCAAATCGATGCCCATGGAAATCGCATGAAGATCGACATCCGTACCGCTGATCCATACCTTGCCATCGGCGCCGTCTTGACTGAAGCTGCCGGCGCCGCGCAACTGACCCGGCGCACCCTCCCGCCGCAGCAGGGCACCGACGCGGACGCGCCCCCCCTGCCGACTCAGTCGCAGCTGATCGGCAATCAGCGTGTAGTGCTTGTTGATCTGGTTATCGGTGATTTCCAACCGCGTATCGCGCAGCCACAAACCCATCGACAACTGCCCGAAGGCCGGATTCTGGCGCTCCTGCCTACCCGCCAGGCCGATGCCGTTGATATGCCAGGTGCCGTCCGCATCGCGGCTCATGTCCAGTTGCATGCCCCGCGCGCGCAGATTCACCAGGTGCCGTGTCGGCAACAACCAGCCGCCGAGGTCGAGCTTGAGTTCGATTTCCGGAATGCGCAGCGGCGTGCCGCCATCGCCTGCCCCTATCGTGATATCGCGCATCACGAACAAAGGGCCGGAGGGCTGCGAATACCCCTTCACGGACTGAAAGCTCACCGGCCGCTGCAGCCTCGCGCTGAGCTGCGCCGCCACCCACTCCGGGTTGCGCGCAAGCGTAGGCAGCAACAGCTGGGTGAGCGCCATCATCACGGCGAGCGAGATCGCGGCTACGCCGACGACCCAGCCCAATAGCCGGGCGCCCTGGTGCAGACGCTTTTTCCAGATTGCGTTCACGCTCGACTCACCACACGACATGCCCCACGGCGCGCGGCATCAACTGTTCAGAGGAGGACCACATCGAACTGTTCCTGCGAATAATGCTCTTCGGCCTGAAAGCGTATGCTTTTGGAGATGAACTCTTCCAACTCGGCGACCGCGATGGACTCCTCCTCGAGAATGCGGCCGACCACCTTGGGGCTGGCCATGACCAGCAGTTTCTCGGTATTGAACTGGCGCACCGCCCGGGTGATTTCGCGGAAAATCTCGTAAGTCACGGTTTCGGCCGTCTTGACCGTACCGCGCCCACTGCAGGCCGGACAAGGTTCGCATAGCTGGCGCTCGAGACTATCGGTGGTGCGCTTGCGCGTCATCTCCACCAGCCCAAGCGCCGACATCGGATAGACGGTGGTCTTGGCGTGGTCCCGCGCCAGGCCCTTTTCGAGCATGCGCAACACCTGCCGTTTGTGCTCTTCGTCCGTCATGTCGATGAAGTCGATGATGATGATGCCCCCGAGGTTGCGCAGCCGCAGCTGGCGCGCCGCCGCCTGAGCGGCCTCCAGGTTCGTGCGATAAACGGTTTCCTCGAGATTTCGTGTACCGAGATAGCCACCGGTGTTCACATCGATGGTGGTCATCGCCTCAGTCTGGTCGACGATGAGGTAGCCGCCCGACTTCAGCGGCACTTCCTTCTTCAATGCGCGCTGGATTTCGTCTTCCACGCCGTACAGGTCGAAGATGGGACGCTCGCCAGCGTAGTGCTCAATCCGATCGTCGAGGTGGGGCATGAACTTGTGCACGAACTTGACCACCTTCTCGAAGGTTTCGCGCGAGTCCACGCGCACCTTCTCGATGTCGTCGTTGAGCATGTCGCGCAGGCTGCGCAGCGGCAACGAGAGTTCCTCGTAGACGCGCTCGCCGACCTTGGCCTTGACGATGTTTTCCTGCACCACGCGCCACACCTTGCCCAGGTAGGTGACGTCGAAGGCCAGCGATTCGGCGGTCTGCTCCTCGGCATTCGTGCGCACGATATAGCCGAGTGGGTTCTCGCCGATCAACGGCGTCAGCACGTCCTTCAGGCGCTGACGCTCGGCTTCATTCTCGATGCGTGCCGAAATGCCCAGGGTGCGGGCGTGCGGCAGCAGCACCAGGTAGCGTGAGGGAATGGACAGGTGAGTGGAAAGGCGGGCGCCCTTGGTGCCAATCGGGTCCTTCACCACCTGCACCACGATTTCCTGCCCCTCGTGGACCAGCTCGCTGATCGATGGCACCTGGCCGTTGCCCGCCGCCTGCAATTCGACGCCATCGGCAGCGATGGGCAGCGCCGGCCGCAGGATGTCCGACGCATGCAGGAACGCCGCGCGCTCCAAGCCGATATCGACGAAGACCGCCTGCATGCCCGGCATGACCCGCTGCACCCGACCCTTGTAGACATTGCCCACGTAGCCGCGACGGGAGGCCCGCTCCACGTGCACCTCCTGCAACATGCCGTTCTCTACCACGCCGACGCGCGTCTCGCGTGGGGTCACGTTGATCAGGATTTCTTCGCTCACCGGGCACTCCCGTGGATGGACGATCTTTATAGCGGCAGTACGCGCACACTGTCGATGCATGTCGCGTGTCGCCGACGGCAGTTTCGGCATCATCCCTAGCTGGCTGCTCAAATACGCTAAAAATGGGGAGATTGGTGTACCGGACAGTGTTCCATTAGGTCGCAGTCACCAGCCGCCGTTATGCTTGCCGACGATGTGCGATCCGATCCTTCCCGACCTGTTGCAGCCCGGTTTGGGGCTGGTGTTTTGCGGCACGGCCGCCAGCCGCCGTTCGGCCACCGAGGGCGCTTATTACGCTCATCCCGGCAACCTGTTCTGGCGCGCCCTGCATGCCGTGCAACTGACACCACGCCAGTTTGCGCCCACCGAGTTTCCACTGCTGCCGACGCTGGGGATCGGATTGACCGACCTGGCCAAGCACCATAGGGGCAACGACGACGAGCTGCCGCGCGACGCCTTCGATGTGCTTGCGCTACGCAGCAAGATCGAACGCCATGCACCGAGCCTGCTCGCCTTCACCAGCAAGGCGGCGGCCCGTGCCGTGCTCGGCCCATCGATCGGCTACGGCTGGCAGCGCGAGCACATCAACGCCACCCGGCTTTATGTCCTGCCCTCGCCTTCCGGACAGGCGCGCGGGCATTGGGATATCACGCTCTGGCAGGAACTGGCGGACGGTTTTCGTGCCCTGTGAAGCACGCTCAGGAATGCGCGTACTCGCCCAGCGCTTCGGCCAGATGCTCAAACAACCTCCGCACCCGCAGGCTCTGCCGCAAGTCCTCGTGCATCACCACCCAGCTATCCATGAATAGCGACAGCTGATCCGGCAACAGGCGTACCAGCTGTGAGTCGCGTCGGGCCAGGTTGACCTGGGCCACCGCGATACCGAATCCCGCCCGCAGGGCAGCCAACGCCGCCAGGTCACTGTCGGTGCGCCAGGCAAAATTCTCGCGGGCATAGGGCAAGCCCTGCGGTCTCATGCGGCGGATGTAGGGCGTTTCCGTGTCGAAACCGATCAATGCATGCCCGGCGAGGTCGGCGAGCGAGTCGGGGCACCCATAGGCGTCCAGATAGTGCTGATGGGCAAACAGCCCCAGCTCGAGCTTGCCGATGTGACGCGCCACCAGCGCTTCCTGGGTCGGCTGCACCATGCGTATGGCGATATCGGCATCGCGCCGCAGGATGTCCGCCGGCTGATTCGACAGGGACAGCTCGATCACGATACCTGGATGCCGCTGGCGAAATGCCGCAAGCATGGCTGGCAGCACCTCGGCACCGATGACCTCGCTGGCGCTGATGCGCACGGCACCGCTGAGCTCCTCCCGCCCGGCCGAGGCGGTACGTCGCATCGCCGCCGAGGCCGCCGCCATGGCCTGGGCATGCGGCACCAGTTCGTGCGCCAGCTCCGTAGGCGTCAGCCCTTGCGGCGAGCGTGCGAACAAAACCGCCCCGAGGGTCGACTCCAGCTCGCGCATATGCCGCCCGAGGCTGGGTTGGGTCATGCCCAAGGCCCGCGCCGCAGCCGACAGGCTGCCTTCGCGCATGACCGCGAGGAAGGATCGGTACAACTCCCAGCCGGGGTCCAGATTATCCATACATATTTGTATAGCAGATCTTCGCCATTAGGCAATTTTCTTTCATGCCACGGCCGCGCATGCTGGTCCCAACTTCCATCAGGACACGGTCATGAACACACAGCGGACAGCCTTGGTCATCGGCGCCAACGGCGGCATCGGCAGCGAAGCCTGCGTGGCGCTGCTGCGGCATGGCTGGAAACTGCGCGCCCTGGTGCGCACGGCGCCGATGGATGCCAGCAAGGATGACATCGAGTGGATCGCCGGCGATGCCATGCATGCCGACGATGTGCTGCGCGCGGCCAACGGCGTGGACGTAATTGTCCACGCGGTGAACCCGCCGGGTTATCGCGGCTGGGACACCCTGGTACTGCCGATGCTGGACAACACCATCGCCGCAGCCCGTGCTGCCGGCGCACGTATCGTGTTGCCGGGCACGATCTATAACTACGGGCCGGACGCTTTCCCGCGCCTCACCGAAGACGCTCCGCAGCATCCGCACACGCGCAAGGGGGAGATCCGCGCCGAGTTGGAGCGCCGGCTGCAAGCCGCCACCGACCACGGCGTGCGCGTACTGATTCTCCGCTGCGGCGATTTCTTTGGGCCTCGCCCAGGCAACAACTGGCTTGCACAAGGACTGATCCGCGCGGGCGCTGCCGTCAAACGAGTCAGCTACCCCGGTGACTACGCCATCGGCCACAGCTGGGCCTATCTGCCCGACGTCGGCGACGTGCTGGCGCGACTGCTGGATCGCGAAGCCGACCTGGGTGCCTTCGAAAGCTTCCACTTCGGCGGCTATTGGCTGGATGGCCACGCCATGCTGGACGCAATCCGCCGCACCGCCGGCGATCCGCGCATCAAGGCCGGCCGCTTTCCCTGGTGGCTGGCACGGGTGGCATCGCCGTTCAACGAAACCATGCGCGAGCTGTGCAAGATGCGCTACCTGTGGCGCGAACCGGTCCGGCTCGATGATGCGAAACTGAAAACGTTCCTCGGCGGCAACCTGTACACGCCGCTCGACCAGGCCCTGGCCCGGGCGCTGATTGGTGCCGGCTGCATGGCGGCGACACCAGCCACACCGGCGCTGCAACGCACTACAGGATGAGGCGCTGCGCTTAATCGACCGGCGTATGCCGATACTTGATCACATCACGTTCGAGTATCGGCGATGCCTTGTTCGACCATGATTGGCGGATATAGGTAACCACCGCGGCCACCTCGCGGTCGTTGAGCTGTTGGGCAAACGGCGGCATCGAGTAGGGCCGCGGGTTGCCGGCCGTAAGCGGCGAAAATCCACCGAGCAGCACCGCCCGCATCGCGTTGATGCCGGTCGGCTCGTTGACCGACGAATTGCCACTGAGCGGCGGATAGATACCCGCCACACCCTCGCCGTTATCGCCATGGCAGTCGGCGCAACGCGCGGCATATACCTTCGCCCCCTGGGCAAGAATCGGCGTGGTATCGAGTGGTGACTTGTCTTCCGCCAGCAACGGACGCGGTGGCAGCGATTGCAGATAGGTGGCGATCGCGCGCAGATCGTCTTCGTGCATATGCTGCGTGCTGTTCGCCACCACTTCGGCCATCGGTCCAAACGCGGTGCCACGCACCGACTGACCGTTCTTGAGCAGATCGACAATGTCCTGTTCGCTCCAGCCGGCCAGACCACCGTTGGCCTTGGTGCTGAGGTCGGGGGCATACCAGTCCTGCGCGGGAATCTGCCCGCCAGCCAGCGAGGGGCTGTTCTGCGTGCCACCGAACGAATCACGTGGCGCATGGCATTCGTTGCAGTGCCCCAGACCCTGCACGAGGTAAGCGCCTCGATTCCATGTCTCCGACTGGGAGGGATCGGGCTGATACACCCCTTCCTGGAAATACAGCGCGCGCCATGCCTTCAGACTGTTGCGCACGTTGTAGGGAAAACCGAGACCCAGCGGTTTGGCGGGCTGATGCACCGGCGCCAGCGATTGCAGGTAGGCGAAGATCGCCAAGGCATCGTCGTGGCTGACCTTGGTGAACGAGGTGTACGAGAACGCCGGATACAGCAGCTCGCCGTGACGCCCCTTGCCGCTATGCAGCGCCTGCCAGAAATCCTCGAAACTCCAGTCGCCCAGGCCGGTCGCTGGATCGGGGGTGATATTGGGCGCCGGAATATTGCCGAACGGCGTTGCCAGCACACGGCCACCGGCGTAGCGCGCACCGCCCTGTTCGGTATGGCATGACGCGCAATCGCCGACAGCGGCGAGATACTCGCCCCTGGCAATGAGCGCGGGATCCCTCAGCGTGGCGGCATCCACCTTGCTGGCTGCCTGCGATACCGGTGGCGTCTTGCCACCACGCAGCCACCAGCCGCCGACAAGCACCAAGGCCAGCAGCACGACGACCATGACGATCGAACGCATGCGCTTCATGCGCCGTCCCCCTTATCGCCCAGCACGCCGCAATGCAGCGGCGGCGTCACCGAACCCGCGGGCTGGGCGTGCATATCCGCCGGCAGCTCGCGTCCTGCCAGCCAGGCGGATACGGCGCTGATATCGGACGCGCTCAAACGGTTGGCAATCTCCGACATGCAGTCCGGCGCCACCGTGGAGCGTGTCTTCGTGCGCCACGAACCCAGCTGGGAACTGATGTAGTCATAAGGCAGCCCCACCAGGCCCGGAATATCCGGTTTTACGCCAGTCAACTGACTGCCGTGGCAAGCGGCGCATGGCGGAATCTGGCGCGAGGGGTCGCCATGGGTCACCAGCTGCTCGCCGCGCGCGAGCGCTTCGGCGGAAAGACGCGGCATGGGCGAGCGTGTGTAGGGGACTTCTTGCGCGGAGAAGTACTCGGCGATCTCCTGCATGTATTCGGGGCTGAGCTGGCGCACCGTGTATTCCATCGGGCCGTACTTGCGCAGGCCGTCCTGGAAATCCTTCAACTGACGCGCCAGGTAGCCGGCCGGCTTGCCGGCCAAGCGAGGAAAGAAGCCGCTTTCGGGCGTGCCTTCGCCATGTACGCCATGGCAGGCCGTGCATGCGGCGATGCGCTGCTGGATGGTGTCGGGGATACGCGGGGGCGACGTCTCGTCCGCGTGCACTGTGGCCGTACCCATGAGGAAAAACAGGATGCATGCACTGACGACACGCCTGGCCTGGCACAGCTTCGCTGAGAGCCGCTTCATGATGATTCCGTATCCGCGTCGCCAACCGGGGCATCATCCCGGCGATGACACCAGGCCTGATAAGTCAGCCAGCACCATGGGAGGGCTGTTCGGGGCCGGCCCGGTCGATTATAGGTCGCCGCTGCTATCGAACGACGCCGCATCCGCCCAAAGTAGATGTTCGCGACATCGTGCCGCAGCGGCCTGAGCATGACGCGCCGCATGTCGTCTCCACCTCGGCGGGCGGAGCCTATGGCCGCCGAGTCAGGCGGATGCCGTCTGCTGAAAGGAGATCGCCGGCGACACCAAGGGCACTGCGCGCAAGGCGTCGTGCAACAGCAGCGAAACGCCAAGCTGATCATGCGTATCACGCTGATGAACGATGCCGCCATAGATCTGTGCGCGGTCATGAACGCTGGGCATGCCCTGACCGTTCGTGCCGAGCAGCGAAACCACCTGCTTCCATTCCGGCGCAGGCCTGTCCCGATGAGCCGGCGCCGCGCGAGCACAAGTCATCCGCATGACCACCCAACGCCGCCCGTGCGTCTGACCACCGCGGATCTGCAGATGGATTCGCCTGACTGGCTCGCGGGCGAGCACATAGACCATCACTTCGCACGCCAGGCGATACAGCATCATGTGGACGTCCGGCGCCAGCTGCTCCAGCTCACGGCCCACCAGATCGCATTCGTAGGTGGCGCCCACCAGGGCAGCGGCGCGCAGCAAGGGACCATCCTGAAACGTCGCCGGGACGCCACGCTCCCGCCACGTGCGCGGATAGAGCGCGTCGGCGAGCCGGTGCATCTCATGTTGCGTAATCGCGACATGCCGGGCATACATGTGTTCCAAGTTGTCCGGCAGCACCGGACGCAAGCGGTCGAGCAAGCGCTTCTGGCTGTCGCGCATGGACAGACCGATGCGTTCGAGCGCCTCGGCCGTCTGGCGCAGCCGCAGTTCTTCCTGGTACAGCCCCTGCTGCGCCAGCTCGAAGCCACGCAGTGCGTCACCCCCGTCATGCGTATCGCGCTGGCCCGCCGCGTGGGGAGCAAGGCGCGAGCCGAGCAGGAGCAAGGTCGAAATGGCAAAGGCAATCAGCGTCTGCGCCTGGATCACCGAGGGATCGCGCACCACGGTCTCGGTCAGCTGGACCGCCACGCTCGCCAGGGTGCCGGCCGCCGCCGCGCCCGGCCATCCATGCCGCAGGGTCATCCAGGCCACCGGCAGGAACATGGCGATACGACAGACCTGCATGGTTTCCGCGTTGCCCACGGACGCCAGCCAGGTCAGCAGCAACAACGGCGGTACCACGCCCAGTGCCACATCGCTGAAGAAACGTCCGCGCAGCGCGGCAAGCCATGCCACCGGTGTCCTGAGGCGAGCAAGCCAGGGCCGCAACGCGAGTGCGGCGGGCGCCAGCGTGAGCGCGCCCATGAAGCCGCCGAGAAAGTACCCGAGCACGATGCGGGCGGTGACCGCCGGCGCCTGTTGGCCATGTGGCATCTGCATCGTGGCCAGGGTCGCGGTGCTGGCCAGGGCCGTGACCAACGCGCCCACCAGAATCGTCGACAACACCATCGCCATGTTGACGCGGCCATCGGCGTGGAAAAGCGGCATGCGGCGACGGCACCAGGCAAAGGCTGGCGCACTGAACAGAATCGGCGGTATGGACATCAGGCTGGCCCAGACCCAGCCGAAGTCCTGTTGATTGCTCCAGCCCAGGTAGGTGACCGGCAGCGCTTCGCCAACGATCAGCGCAGGCCAGTAGCGGTACGGCACAAGCAGCAGACAGGCCACGCGCAGACCGGCGGGCAGGTTCCAATGCGAAACCGACATGCTGCGCAAAAGCATGTAGGACGCTGCATAGGCCAGGGCCACCGCCACATGCCCCATCCAGCCATCCGAGCGCAAGCGCACCCGTGATGCGCCTCCCCCATGTGTCGCCAATACGTTCAAGCGCTGTCCTGGCCCTGTCGGCTAATGCGTCCGGCAGTCACGGCCGGCGGTCGGTTGGATCATGTCTGGTAGCTCGCCGCGACGCCTGTCCAAGGCTTGATCCAAATCACGCGGCTTGACGCGAATTTGACCACATATTCATCGGTTATTCATCCCTTGCGCACGGCCCACCCCATCGACGCTTCAGCGCGATGCCAAAGAAAAGCCCGGCATCGGCCGGGCATTCCAGAAACCAGGTGCGTGGACTGATGCCTCGCCGGGAGCGCCTCAGCCGCGCACACCCACCGACTTGCGCACGATCAGCATGGCCAGCTCCAGCGATTGTTCGTAGTTGAGACGCGGATCGACCATGGATTTGTAGGCGCGATCCAGATCCGCCTCATTGAGGTCGCGCGCACCACCCATGCATTCGGTCACGTCCTCTCCGGTCAGCTCCAGGTGCACACCGCCCAGCCGCGTGCCAGCCGCCGCATGGATATCGAACGCCTGGTCCAGCTCGCCGCGAATATTGTCAAAACGGCGCGTCTTGTAGCCGTTCGAGGTGGCTTCCGTATTGCCATGCATGGGATCGGCCACCCACAACACGCGCCGGCCCTCACGCTTGACCGCGTCGAGCAACGGCGGCAGCGCACGGCCAATCTGCGCATTGCCCATGCGATGGATCAGGGTCAGCCTGCCCGGCTCTTCGTCGGGATTGAGCGCTTCGATCAGCGGCAACAACTGTGCTGGCGTGACCGTCGGGCCGACCTTCACGGCGATCGGGTTGCGAATGCCGCGGAAGTACTCCACGTGAGCCCCGTCCAGCGCGGCGGTGCGCATGCCTATCCAAGGGAAATGGGTGGACAGGTTGAACCAGCCGCGATGCCTCGGTACCTGGCGCGTAAGCGCCTCTTCGTAATGCAGCAGCAGCGCTTCGTGCGAGGTGAAGAAGTCGACCCGCGAGAACCCCGCAATCGGACCGGCCAGGGTTTCCATGAAGCGTAGCGAGTCGCCGATCGCGGTCACCATGCGCCGGTATTCGACCGCCAACGGCGAATGCTCGACCCAGGCCAGATCCCAATATTCGGGATGATGGAGGTCGGCGAAACCACCGTCGATCAGGGCGCGTACGAAATTCATGGTCAGCGCGGAATGCGCATGCGCCTGAATCAGTCGCTGCGGATCCGCTCGCCGCGCCTCGGGCGTGAATTCCGGGCTGTTGACCAGATCGCCGCGAAAGCTGGGAAGCGTCACGCCGTCGCGGGTTTCGGTATCCGTGGAACGCGGTTTCGCGTACTGGCCCGCAAATCGCCCGACCCGCAGCACCGGCTTTTTCAAGCCATGCACCAGCACCAGGCTCATCTGCAGCAGCACCTTGAGCCGATTGGAGATGATCGGGCTGGTGCAATCGGCAAAGCTTTCGGCGCAGTCACCGCCCTGCAGCAAAAAGCGCTGGCCTTCCTGCGCTTCGGCCAAGGCCTGCCTGAGCGCCAGCACCTCCCAGGACGTCACCAGCGGCGGTAGCGAGGCAAGCTGACCGGTGGCGCGAGCCAGCTCGGCCGCATCCTCGTACAACGGCTGCTGCAGCGCTTGCCGCTGCTGCCAGCTGCCTGGGGTCCAGCCGGCTGGAACTTGCATCGAGGCGGGGCCAATAGACATGACGTGTGACATCAGAGGGCAGCCCATCAGGCGCGCTTGCGCGCGACCGCATAGATAGCGACAAAAGCCAACAACACGTACCAGACCAGGGTCCAGGCCGGCATCGGCAAACCGAATACGGGCTCGATCTTGGCGCACTCGCCCGAGCCGGTGAACACCATCTTAAGCACCTTGGCGAACGGGAACGTATCCACCATGTAGCCCAGATTGGGGCCGCAGGATGGAATCTGGTCGGCCGGCAACGTCTGCAACCACAGGTGCCTGGCTGCCGTGGCGATGCCACCGAGAGC
>DASXND010000136.1:0-4297 GCA_036495265.1 Dyella sp. | reverse complement strand
CAGCACCTGTGCGTCTACGTGCGCATCGACAATCCGCTTGCTCGTGAACTGGCGCCACTTGTCGTGCGTGAGCAGCATCACGTAAATCGCATCGGAGAACACCATGCACGCCGCGGTATCGTCACTGAATGCGGGATTGTTGACCGCACCAACGGCCTCGTAGAACGCTTTCGATTGCTTCAGGTCCGTCACGGGCAGGTTAACGAAGATCTTCTTGCTCATTTTGCTGACCTTTGGATATAGGCCGCGGCAGAATTACCGCGGTACCTTACTGACGAACGAGAAGTGGGAAAATCGACAAGGGCTGTCAAACGCGTATCCGATGTGAAGCGGGCCACCGTTTCCACCTTGGATGGCGCCGTTGCCCGCCTCAATCCACGATGGCATGGGGAATAAAGCGCGAGGTGTCTTGCGTGATCAGCGAGCGGTCTTCACGGATGCCCATGCCGGCCGGCAAGTCGCCGATGACCCAGCTGCCGATCAGGGGATAACCACCGTCGAAGCGCGTCAGTGGATGGCAGGCCTGCAGGATGCGCGGTCCTTCCCTATAGGGGCCGTCCGTGCAGGCGGCCGTGCCATCGGTGGTGAGCAGCTCGATGTTGGCGCCTTCGCGCGACAGCATGGGCTTGCGTACCCACCCGGGCGTCAAGGTGGTGGGCGTGTCTTCGAAGAAGGCGGGCAGCAGGTTGGGATGACCCTGATGCCGCTCCCACAGCAACGGCAACACGCCCTTGTTGCTCAGCACGGCCTTCCAGGCCGGCTCGATCAGCTGGATGCCGGAGGAAGGAAGGTGGCTGCCGTACTCGTCCTCGAACATCATCTCCAGCGGGTAAAGCTTGAAGAGTGTGCCGATCACGATGGAGTCGAGGTCGGTGAAGGTTCCCGTAGTCGACAGGCCGATGTCTTCCAGGGCGATCAGGCCGGCATCGATGCCGACCTGGTGGGCGCAGTCACGCAGGTACTGCACGGTGCCCTGATCTTCCGCCGACTCGCGCACGGCACTGAAATAAAATGGCCGCGGCAGCGACTTGGCGATGGTCGCCAGGGCCTCGCACAGCTTTTCCTGGATCGAGTTGTACTGGTCCGCCCGCTTGGGCAGCACGCCGCGCTCGACTTGCTGCTCGAGCCACACCCACTGATAGAACGCGGCCTCGTAGAGGCTGGTGGGCGTGTCGTAGTTGAGCTCGAACAGCTTGGCCGGGCCGGTGCCGTCGTAGGCGAGGTCCATGCGCCCGTACAAATGCGGCTGACCGCGACGCCAGGAGTCGGCAATCCAATCCCAATAGTGGCGAGGAATGGCGAGGCGCTGCATGAGCGCCTCGCTGCGCACGATCTCACCGGCGAGATCCATCGCCATCTCGTGGATCTCGCGCGTCGGTGCTTCAATGTCGCGCTCGATCTGCGCCAGCGAAAACGCGTAATAGGCTGTCTCGTCCCAGTACGGCTCGCCGTGGATGGTGTGGAAGTTGAAGCCGTACGTCTCGGCGGTTTGCTTCCAGTCCGCACGCGGCTCGACCACGAAGCGCCTCATCGCTCAGCCGCCCCAGCCGCCACGCGCGGCCGACGCCGAACCGAAGCCACCACGACTGTCCGTGATCGCATGCGAGCCGGCGTCCGAACCACCGGAACCACTCCACGACTTGCCCGTCGACCAGCCGGAATACGACGAACGAAAGCCGCCGGCACCGCCGCTGCTGGTGTAGGGCTGGTAATCGCGACCATCGCGGGTGCGGTAGATCGGTTGCGATTCGACATAGACGTAGCGGTTATTCTGCAAGATGCGGCCGAGCAGGAAGCCGGTCATCAGCGGGCCGAAGAAGCTGCTGCCCTGGTTGTCGACGCGCGACTGGCACATGTCCTCGCCGTAGTCGCGGATGCAGTCCTCGCGCGTCTTGTAGTGCGGCGCGGATGCAACCTGGCCGTCCTGTGCCTTGTCGAACGCTTTCTGGCATTCGAGCTGGGGATTACCGGCGGTGGTGCACTCATCGACCGTCTTGTAGTTGGCCTCGGCGACCTCCGGCTTCGAATCGCATGCGGCGAGCGCAAGCGGTGCCACACCCATCAGGATGAGTTTGCAGGCAGTGGAGCGTTTCATGGCATGCCTCCGTTCACGCGCGTTAGTTGATGACGAGATCGGCGCTCGATAGGTCGCAGCCGAGCGAGATCACGTAGACGAATTCGTCGGCCGAATAATCCTCCAGCGTAAGGAAGAGATACTCGTAGCGCTCGCCCATGCCCGGAATCTCGCGCTGGTAAAGCATGGAGTAATGCGTGAGCTCGAAATCCTTTTCGCCGCCGGGCATGTGCTTGACGCTTTCGTCATAGACGATGGGCGGCACCCAGCCTGGCAGTTCCTTCGACCACACGCGCTCGTAGCGGTGGCCGGCGTAGACCATGCTGGACTGGCCGATTTCCGAACCGGCTTCAGCGAGTCGCTGGAAATCGAGCTTGGTCGGCGGATTGCGGGTTTCGGCGAACACGAACAGCTTCATGTCGTCGATGTCATCGCCCGTCATGCTGAGCTGGATCCACGCATCGTCGGTGAGATACAGCCGGCGCAGATGGCTGCCGCCGCCCAGGTCGACGCTGCCCAGCGCCTCGATCATCTGGTCGTCCGACGGGATGTCAAAGGCAAAGGCGCCTGCGTTGGCGCGGAACATGACGTTGTCGATGCGCACGGCACCGCCCAGGCGAAAACCCATGGGCAGCTCGGGCTTGGCATCGGTCGTTGCGGTTTTCTGCTTGAATAGGCCAAACATGATGGACGCCCCCTCGGCGTCGGATGCGAGCGTGAAGGAACCTGGCCCGCCGAAGCGGGCGAGGTTTATCGTTGGGACGGAGGCGTCTTAAGCGCCGGGCTTCTTGAAGCGGGCCAGCACGTCGTCGGCTGCGGTGGCGCCGGGAAGGATGCCGGCTTCGGCCAGTCGCTGCTCCAGGCCACCGTCACCCACCTGGCTGGCCACTTCGTTGGCGGCCTCCAGTTCGGCGGCATGCTGCTCCTGACGGGAGCTGATGCGATCGAGCGAGTCGAGCGCGTTGCGCACCTTGGCGTTGGCCCCGGTGCCCGCGGCGGACACGGTTTCCTGCGCCCGCTGGACCTGTTCGGTCGCCTTGACGGCATCGATGCGGCGCTTGAGCGCGGCAATGGTGACGTCGCCCTGCTTGATCGAAGCCTCCAGGCGGCTGATGTTCTCGCTCATGCTGTCGACGGTCTTCTGCAGCTCGGCACGCTCGTTCTCGAGCGCGGCGATCTTGCCCGCGCATTCGCGAGCCAGCGCTTCGTTGCCCTTGTCGATGGCTTGCTGCGTCCAGCTACCCAGCTCTTTCAGCTTCTGGTCGATCTGGTCGGTGGCATTCGTCTTCACTTTGCGCTCGCCCATCTGCTTGACCAGCGCGTTGCGCGCGTCGGTGATGGCAGCGGTGGCGTCGCGGACTTCCTGCTCAAGGATGGTGATGGCGTTCTTGTCGACGATGGTCTGGCCGATGTTGGTGCCAGTACCGCGGACGAGGGTGACGAGTTTGTCGAAAATGGAAGCCATGGTTGTTCTCACGCCAGAAAGGGTTGGATTTCGTGTGCAGCCAGGATGGTGTTGTGGCCGAGCGTTTCAAGTTCTTCAACGATGTTCGCGATGGAACTGTGGGTGGAGAGCTGGCCGAACACCACGTAGGTCGGCTCTCCGCTGACGTCCAGCAGTCCAAAGTCCGAGAGCGGGAACGTCAGGTTCAGCCGCAGGCACATCTCGTTGAACGCTGCGGTGTTCGCCACGTGCGAGGCGGAACAGAGCACCGAGGAGGCGCGGATTTCCGACTCCGTCACCACGATCTGCACGGGCAGGTCGCCATAGTGCGGAAGCTCCGCCTCGATCATCGGGTCGCCACCGTTTCGCATCTGGAACTGGATGCCGCGGTCGTGCGCATAACTGTGGCCGCTCAGTGCGTCGAACAGGCGCTGAGCCGTCCAGGGCTGGTGATCCATGTCGTCGTAATCCTTTCCCGTGAGCTGGGCTGTAAGTGGTCGAAGCCGGTAGGCAGCGAGACACGCCATGAGGTGGTCACGCTCTACCGGTGAGATCGATAGCTGGAGCGAAACGAGGCCGGCTCCTTTCTGTCGTTCTCGATAGCGCCGCTGGGCTTCGGTGGCGGCGGGTGACCGCTTCCGGGCCGTTTGGGGGGTCCTGTCCTGCTTGTCGGTCATGGGCATCCATCACATGTGATAAGACCCTGCCATCGAGATGGCGCGGATCATATAGCCGAATAACCGTGTTACGGTATCACATGTGATATTACGTAACAGCGG
>DASXND010000135.1:0-3455 GCA_036495265.1 Dyella sp. | reverse complement strand
GCCTTGAACAGCGCCTGTTGCGACGTGTCGTCGAGCTGGTCGAAGTGGTGGCCGCGCCACAGCGCCAACGGTGTCCGGCCGTAGTCGAACCAGGGCTGCGGATCGAGGCCCCAGCGCATCACCTGCAACGTCTTGGCCGATTGAAGCGGCGGCCACGGATCGCCCGCACCTGGTTCAAGCCGGTCGCCGGTTTGCAGTGAGCGTCCGTCGAAGGGGCCGATGCATGCATTCAAGTCCGTGCTCTGGCTACCAAGCACAGCCGCCGCCGCGAACCCACCTCGAATCGCCAGATAGCCGCGGCACCCGTGCCGCATGCCACCCAGCTGCAGCACGCTGCCGGCAGGCAATACACAACGCGTCCAGCCCGGCAGGGTCTGGTCGCCCACGCGCGCGTCCACCGGCGCGCCGGTCAGCGCGATCACGGTCGGCTGCTCGAAGCGCAGGGTCGGACCGATCAAGGTGAACTCGAGAGCGGCCTCGCCGGTCGCATTGCCGACGAGCGCATTCGCCAACCGCCATGCAGGCCAGTCCATCGCGCCAGCGCGCCCCACACCCAGCGCCGCATAACCCAGGCGTCCGCCATCCTGCAGACTGGTCAACAGGCCGGGCTTCATCACGATCACGCTCACCGGCTCGCCCTTGCAGCGAGCCGCTGGTATTCGTCTTCGTCGATGACTCGAAAGCGCACTCTATCTCCCGGCTGCAACAGCGACGGCGATGTCGCCTGAAGATCGAACAGGCCCAGCGGCGTGCGACCGATCAGTTGCCAGCCGCCGGGCAAGGCCTGTGGATAAATACCGGTCTGGCTGCCGCCGATGGCCACACTGCCGGCCGGCACGCTGAGACGCGGATCGGCTCGGCGCGGCATCGCCAACGCGGGGTCAAGTCCGAGCAGATAAGGAAAACCGGGCGCGAAGCCAAGCATGGCGACGCGATAAGCCGCAGCGCTGTGGCGGGCAATCACCTCGCCGCAAGAAAGCCCCACATGGGCTGCGACCGTCGCCAGATCCGGACCCACCTCCCCGCCGTACAACACGGGAATATTGACCTCGCGCGCGTGGTCTGCACGATCCGGAAGTTCCCGCAACGCCGCCATCACGCGCTCGCTTACATGCTGGTGTGACGTCGTCGGGTCGCTGTCGCCCCACTGCGCCGGATCGAAGCGCAGCAACAGGCTCGCATAAGCCGGCACGCACTCAACTCCGGGAAGCTGCTCGCGTAAGCGAGCCGCCGCCGCATGCACGCGCGCATTGACGGACGACTCGATGCTCTCGCCAAAACGCAGCAGCAGGGCTTCTTCCGAGAGCACCTCGATCTGCGGAACGGGCCACACGCGGTTCAAACCATGACGCCGTGGCGAGGGGCGCGCGCGACGACCCCGTCGGGCAGTAACCGGCAGGCGTCGCCGACGCGTACCCGCTTTGGCAAAACGGCACCGGCTTGAGGAAAACCTCGTTCGATCTTTCGCATAGGGATCTGGCCATGGCCAAAGGATGGCCGCATGGGTCGACGCAGCGGACAACGTGCCCGGCCCATCGACCCCGGGGTTTCATCATGCACCCAATCGAGGGGGCGCAAAACAGGCACACTGATTCCGCCGGCTCCAGAAATCGCTCGACTCCCCCTTCATCAAGCGCCTTAGGCCCAGCGGTTGGCGTTCTTCGGGAAACCCGGCCGCTGCACACGTACGACACAGAATCGTTGCCCCGTCGGCGCCTGCATGACCACCCAACGCTCCAGCCGACTGGCCACGCTGGCGCCTAGCTTTTCCAGGCGAAGCACTTCAGCGGGAATGTCGTCGGTTTCAATGTCGATGTGAACCCTGCTCTCGTGGCTGACGCGTTGAATCTGCACGATGGGTTCGTCGGGCGGGGTCTCCAGCATGCGGTAGTTGCCGCGGGTGCCTGGATGATCCGGATCGATGGGGCGGCCCAAAGCCTCGGCCCAAAAGCTGGCGGCCTGATCAAGGTCCGGGGAATGGCAGTCGATCAGCACAGCGCAGAGTCTTGAGTAGTGCATAGCGTAGGTACCTCTTGGCTGAGACCTTTCATGCCAGGTTGATGATGTCCGCTTTGACTAGCCGTCCGTAAGCCTTGTCGATGTATGAGCGTACTGCTGGGGCAGCGGCCTCATGGGCATTGCACGCGATGGCGGGGCGGGTTTCCAGCAAAGTCGCCATTTATTGCAATTTGGTTACAATCTGCGCAACGGGGGCGTGGGATTTTGGTGAAATACGCGAAATCCGAATGGCGGGTACGCCATGGGCATGGTGACTCTGGGGAGAGATCGTATGCGACAGAAGCTGGCCGCCGCAGTGGCATGTGTATTCTTGGGCGTCTTTACCACCATCACCCATGCCGACAACCAAGGCTCGAACGACATCTTCGCCAACGGCCACGCCGATGGCGAGCTTCGCATGTACAACTTCGATCGCCTGTACGACACACCGAACACGCCCAATGCGAGTGCGTTTTCGCTGGCGGCACTGATCAACGCACACACCGGCGAATTTCTTGGTGGCTTCAGCTTCGGCGGGTCGTTCGTTACCGCCAACTCACTGGGCACCCAGTCGGACACGCTGGCGAAGATCGATACCTCGCTGATGGGGCCGAACAACTCCATCGGTGCCTTTAGCCAAGCCTACGCGCAGTTCAAGGATGACTGGCTGCTGGTGCGTGGCGGCTACCAGTACCTCGACACGCCATGGATGGGTAAAAGCGATTCGCGGGTGATTCCCGCGTCATACAACGCCGCGATGGTCGAGATCACGCCGCTCAAGGGCTGGAACCTCTACGCCATCCGCACCTACAGCTGGAAGAGCCGCACTTCCACCGGCATGTATTACAACAACCTCTATTACCCATCCACTTTTGACGGCGACCAGATGTACGGCAACAACGGCTCGTTGCCGGCTACCGCACCCCGCGCCGACGGCGCCTGGGCAGGTGGCACGACTTACGCGAATGACAGCGTGAAAGCGCAAGCGTGGTACTACGACTTCCTCAATTTTGCGCATATGGGGTATCTGGAAGGCACGTACACGCTGAAGACCGACACGCCCTTCAATCCGTTCCTTTCGCTGCAGTACGTCAACGAGACCGGCGGCAACGACAACACCCTGGTCGACACCCACACGAAATTGTTTGGCGTCGCGGGCACGCGCGTGCGCAGCGAAGCGTGGGGTGCGGACATCGGCACGTCGATCTTCAATGGGCGGGTCGATGTGGCCTACAACAAGCTTGACCAGCAGTCGGGGGCCGTCGGCGGCGGCGCCCTGATCTCCCCCTACACCACGAACTACGCCACGGATCCGTTGTTCACGACGTCAATGATCCGCGGCCTGGTCGAAACCGGACCCGGCCATGCCTGGAAGGCCAAGGCCTCTTACAACTTCTTCGACAACAAGCTGCAACTGGTCACGTCCTACGCGCAGTACAACACTGACCTGCGCGGCA
>DASXND010000134.1:0-3299 GCA_036495265.1 Dyella sp. | reverse complement strand
CGTTCTAGGAGCGTGGGTGTCGTACCCGGCGGGACGGGTCAGGGGGCGATGGCGTCCAGGGACAACCGCTAGCCATCAGGGTACGGCGGCGGTCGATTCGCGCAGTTGAAGCGAGTAAGGGACTTGTATGAGCAATCCCGCGCCACGCCCGCGAAGAATCTCCATGAGCTGCAAAGTAGCCAGCTTCCCCATCTCCTTGCTTGGCTGCCTCACCGTGGTCAGCGGTGGCCACAACTGGGTCGCCAAGGGCGTGTCGTCAAACCCGCAGACGGACAAATCACGCGGTATCTTCAGGCCACGTTCGTTGGCTGCCCACATGACGCCGGCTGCCATGTCATCGTTGGCGGCGAAGATCGCGGTGGGCGGTTTAGGCAGTGCAAACAGCTGCCGTGCGGCAACCACACCGGAGCCGAAGGTGAATTCCCCCTGGACCACATAGTCGGGATCGCAAGGCATGCCGGCGGCAGCCAATGCGTCCTTGTAGCCAGCCAGTCGCCAGCGACTGGCACCATGGTTGGCGATACCTACGATGTGCGCAATCCGCTGGTGTCCAAGTTCGACCAGGTGGGTGACCAACGCTTTGGCAGCCTGCTGCTCGTCCATGCACACACCAATGACGCCTTCGCGGTGGACTGGGGAGATGCTGGCATGAGGAACGCCGGACTCTTTCAGGCGCTGCAATAGCGGCGGGTAGTCGGTGAGCGGCGGCGTGACGATGACGCCATCGATCTGGTGATCGGAAATCAAGGCATCGACTCGACGCATAAAATCCTGCCCGCGCATGCGCAAGGGGCAGGCCATCATGCTGTAGCGATGTGCGTCGCATGCATCGAGTACGCCATCCTGGATCTCGGCGAGATAGGTCGAGGCCGGGTTGTTGTTGTTGTTGTACAGCATGGCAACCAGGAACGAACGGTTGCCGGCCAGACCCCGTGCTGCCGGGCTCGGTCGATAATTCATCGACGCCATGGCGGCCAGGACGCGTTGGCGCGTGGAGTCCTTGACCGACGGCTCTTCATTCAAGACGCGGGAAACTGTCTTAGGCGAGACACCCGTCGCTCGCGCTACATCTTCCAGGCGCACCCGCATGCTTTCTCCCGACATCGTGGTCTTGCTAGGTGACTATGCCTCTCGCGTGCAGAGCTTAACAAGAACCCCATCCGGACGGCCGCGCATTTCTCACGCGCCGCGCCGTCACCCAGACCGCAACGTCGGCTAACGGGGTGCGCCCGGGGGGTCGAAACGCCAAGATCGTCGTTCGGCTGAGCAAGCTTTACGCAAATAACGCAGCGCTTCCCGGAGCCCGACCGAGTTGCCCATCGAAATCCGCGCGTTAAGGAGAAGCCGGGCGTCGCTACACCGTCCATGGACAAGCTGGCCTCGGACCAGCCCTCCCTGGTCCCTGCGGTAAAGCCGGAGATGGGTCAGCGCGTGGTCGCCACGGCGAGCGCCGTGAGCATGCCATTGAACTCAGGGGCGCAGCGTGGCCGTCAGCATGATCGGCTGGTCCGTATGGCCGTTGGGGCCGTGGAATTCGTAGATCCAGCGCGAGCGCAATTCAATATTGCTGCCCATCCATCGGTGGGCCCAGGAGACCTGGGGACCGACGCCCAGGGCGAGACCGCTATTTGCCTCGTAGTTCGCGCCGCGGCCCGGCATGCTGCCAGGGTCGGAGTTGGGCTGCTCGATGGCAGCGGCGACGCCGCCATATCCCCAGCCGCTCGGGGTTCGTTTCATTAGCATCGATTCGAAGCGTCCAACGAAGCCGTTCTGATACATCGCGTTGGATTTTTGCGAGAACACACCCATCGCGAAAACGGTGGAGGATTCGACATCCGAGCCGGAAAAAACCTTCGTATAGGCCACTCTGGGCTTGATGGCCCAGACGTCCGAACTGGTGCTGCTGCGGCGTGCGGATTGGAAGCCGTTCGAAGACGAGGCCGCGCCCAACGAAAATGCGATACGGGCCGTCTGGCTGATGCGATAGCTGGCGATCACCGGCACATAGGAGGGTGCGTAATGGCCGTTCGCCGGATCGACGCCGAGTGCGTCGGCTTCAATGCCGGCGGGGATCGGGGCAGCTGCGTAAGGGGAGATTACCAGCGAGGCGAAGCTCCAGCGGCTTGGTGTCCCACCCCATGCATGCATGTCGCTCCTAGCCGGAATCAGCCAGTCTCCGCTGAACTCTGCAACAGCGTGAGTCGCGTCCGGGATGGGCGCTACGGGCCCTGGCAAGCCAGGGTCAGAGATCGTGCTGGAACTCCAGGCCCGGTCCGGCTCGACCTGTCCCGACAGCGTATGGAATGGGACTGGGGAGCCCGGTGCCTGACCATCCGCGCCCTCGCCTCCAGCGAGCACCGGCACTGACCAGAACAGCGCCACCAGCGATACAGCGGCGGTACGGAAGAGCGGACTCATCGCCATGCCCCCAAGAAGAGCATTTAGTCAGTCATTGACTACGCGGAGAGCGCGGGCTAGTCGTCGGCGGCTGCCGGCATCATGAAAGTCGTGGAGCTGTCGGCTCGAAATCTTCCTTCGTGACGACCAGGTGCGCTTTCAGCGCCTTATTTAGACACCATGCCTGTCAATCTTCTGTGCATGTTGGTTTGACCTGCGGGCGCGATCGCTTGGCATGGATGTCCGGCCTCATCTGCGGGCTCGGGGTACTCCCCTCTCGGAACGGCTGGGCCGACCGCGGCGCCTCTGTCCCGATCCTGCCGCCGCCGCTGCCACCGAAGCCGCAAACGTGACGAGATCTTCATGGCCGCGGCGATAAGTTCGCCATGTGCGGCAAGGCTGGTGCGGCTGCAAAGGTTGTTTCGTGCGAACGATGGCGACGCCGTTGGCCCTCGTCGAGGGTTGGCGTGCATGCCAGGTCCACGGTGTCCGCCCTGAAACGCCAGGGTGGCGCGGGAGAACATGAGGGCGATGCGATGGCAAAGGACAAGAAGGAAGCCAAGGCGGACGACTCCGCCGGCCCGGCGAAGCTCAAGAACAAGGACTATCAGACCGAACTCCAGAAGCTGCACGTCGAGCTGGTGAAGCTGCAGGGCTGGGTGCAGAAGCATGGCGCCAAGATTTGCATCGTTTTCGAAGGGCGCGATGGCGCAGGCAAGGGTGGTGCCATCAAGGCCATCACCGAGCGGGTGAGCCCGCGAGTGTTCCGCGTGGTCGCGCTGCCTGCACCCACCGAGCGCGAGAAGAGCCAGATGTATATCCAGCGCTACCTGCCCCATTTGCCGGCGGCGGGTGAGATCGTGATTTTCGATCGCAGTTGGTACAACCGCGCCGGCGTCGAG
>DASXND010000133.1:0-9651 GCA_036495265.1 Dyella sp. | reverse complement strand
CCGGCCAGCGCCACATCGTCCGGCACCTTCAGCCCGTGATCGGCGAGCGCGCGCAGGGCGCCGATGGCGATCAGGTCGCTGGCGGCGAACACGGCATCGAAACTGACGCCGCGCGTGAGCAGCTTTTCGAGCGCGTCGTAGCCGGAGCGCTCGGTGCTTTCGGCATTCACCTGGAGCAGGGGCTCGGCTTCCAGTCCGGCATCGCTCAGCGCCCGCACGTGGCCGCGGTAGCGGTCAAAAAATTCCGGGTAATGGCTTGAGGCGTCACCGAGAAACGCAATGCGTCGGCAGCCTTGTTCGATGAGGTGGGTGGTCACGGCGCGGCCACCGCTGACGTTGTCGCAACCCACCGACACATCCGGCTGGTCGTGCAGCACGGCACCCCAGCGTACGCAGCACGTGCCCTGGTCGACGAGTTTCTGCAGCTTGTCGCGGGTGGCGAGATAGTCGCCGTAACCGAGCAGGATGATGCCGTCGGCCTTCTTGCTGTCCGCGTAGTCCGCATGCCAGTCGCGCGAAAACTGCTGGAACGAGATCAGCAGGTCGTAGCCGCGCTGCGCACTGGCGCGCGTGATCGAGCCCAGCATGGAAAGAAAGAACGGGTTGATATGCGAATCATCCGCCGTCGGATCCTCGAACAGCAGCAACGCCAACGTGCCGGTGTGCTTGGCACGCAGGCCGGAGGCGTTCTTGTCGACCTTGTAATTGAGCTCGTCCACCGCCGCCTGGATGCGTCGGCGCGTTTCCTCGTTCACCAGCGGGCTGCCGCGCAGCGCACGCGACACCGTCGACTGCGAGACACCAGCCAGGTGGGCAATATCGAACGAGGTGACTTTTCCCTTGATCTGCACGCGGCCGTAACCCTTAAGGCGATGCCGGCCGAGCTCCCTGTGGCCAGACGAGTTGTTCGCGGCATCCTAGCTGCTTTAGGTCGTTCTCGCGCGCCGCGTGGCGAGATTGAACCGCCGCTTGGCCAAGGCGAAAAAAAGCCCCGAGGATTAGGGGGGAATCCTCGGGGCCGGGGGTGGAAGCGAAACCCAGGGGAGAGGTTCGCTTACCGGTTGGCTCATCCAGGGAGGTGGTCTGAGCCGGTGGACGCCGTTGCGTGCATCCGAGTACTAAGAACGCGCCACGCGGCAAAAGTTGCACTCACCAGGACAGTTTTAGTTAGCGACGATTCATTTGACGAAAATCAAACACTTCGCCGCTGCCGTCGTCGCAGCGCAACTGGGACGACGGTGAAACTCAGTGCGCCTCGTCCCAGTTGGCACCCACGCCAGCTTCCACCAGTAGCGGCACGGCAAGTTCCGCCGCACCCGACATGCGCTCGATGACACCAGTGCGAACCTCCTCCACCGCTTCCTTGCGCACTTCGAAGACCAGTTCGTCGTGCACCTGCATCAGCATGTGGGCATCGTCGCGTTCCCGCAGCCAGGCGTGTACGGCCAGCATGGCGCGTTTGATGATGTCGGCAGCGGTGCCTTGCATCGGGGCGTTGACGGCGGCGCGCTCGGCACCGGCGCGCAGGGCCTGGTTGCGCGAGGTGAGGTTTTCCAGGTACAGCCGGCGACCGAACAGGGTCTGCACATAACCGTCGCGGTGCGCCTGCTCGCGGGTGGCGTCCATGAAGGCGCGCACACCCGGATAGCGCGAGAAGTAGCGCGCCATGTAGTCGCTCGCTTCGCCCCGGTCAACACCGAGCTGGCGGGCCAGGCCGAACGCGCTCATGCCATACATCAGGCCGAAGTTGATCGCCTTGGCGGCGCGGCGCTGGTTGGCGGAGACTCCTTCAGGCGTGAGCCCGAACACTTCCGCGGCGGTGGCGCGATGCACGTCGCCGCCTTCATGGAAGGCCTTGAGCAGCCCCTCGTCGCCGGAGAGGTGGGCCATGATGCGCAGCTCGATTTGCGAATAATCCGCTGCCAGCACCACCCAGCCTTCCGGTGCCACGAACGCCTGGCGGATGCGCCGCCCTTCTTCGGTGCGCACCGGGATGTTCTGCAGGTTGGGATCGGACGAGGAGATACGGCCCGTCGCCACCGCACCCTGGTGATAACTGGTATGCACGCGGCCCGTGCGCGGATTGACCATCTCGGCCAGTTTGTCGGTGTAGGTCGAGCGCAGCTTGGCTAGGCCGCGGTAATCGAGGATCAGGCGCGGCAGCGGGTGGTCATCGGCGATGGCGTCCAGCGCTTCCTCGTTCGTCGACGGCTGGCCGGTGGGCGTCTTCAGCTTGGCGCGCAGGCCGAGTTCGTCGAACAGGATGGCCTGCAGCTGCTTGGGCGAGTCGAGATTGAACTCGCGGCCGGCATTCTTCCAGGCTTCCCGCTGCAGTTCGAGCATGCGCTTGCCCAGTTGCTGGCTTTGCTTGCGCAGCTCGTTCACGTCGATCAGCACACCGCGCTGTTCCATCGCGGCCAGCACGGGCACCAGCGGGATCTCGATGTCCTCGTAGACCGCGCGCAGGGCAGGGATGCTTTCCAGTTTTGGCCACAAAGCGTGATGCAGGCGCAGGGTGACGTCGGCATCCTCGGCGGCATAGCGGCAGGCCGTATCCAGGTCGACCTGAGAGAACGAGATCTGCTTGGCGCCCTTGCCGGCCACCTGCTCGTACTTGATGGTCTCGTAGCCCAGGTATTTGCGCGCCAGCGAATCCATGTCGTGCCGGGTGGCGGTGGCGTTCCAGATATAGGACTCCAGCATGGAGTCGTGCTTGAGCCCCTGCACGGCGATGCCGTAGTGCGACAGGATGTTGATGTCGTACTTCGCGTGCTGGCCCAGCTTCGGCCGGCTGGGGTCTTCGAAGAACGGCTTCAGTGCGGCCAGCACCTGATCGCGCGGCAGCTGCGCCGGTGCGCCCGGGTAATCGTGGGTGAGCGGCACGTAGCAGGCGTGTCCCGGCTCCACCGACAGGCTGAGGCCGACGATATCGGCCTGCATGGCGTCGATCGAGGTGGTCTCGGTGTCGAACGCGATCAGCGGTGCGGTGGCGATCTTCGCTAGCCAGCTGTCGAACTGAGCTTGTGTAGTCACCAGTTCGTACTGGCCTTCCATCGCCAGATTCGATTCGGTCGGCTGCTGTTGTAGGAGCGCATCCTGTGCGCGATGCCCTTCGGTGGCTCCCGTCGTGCCTGGATCGCGCACAGGGTGCGCTCCTACAACAACAGGGGCGGCGGCCTCGCCGTCCAGCTCCTTCAACGCCGCCTTGAACTCGTAGCGCGTGAACAGCTCGCGCAGCGGCTCCAGGTGGCGTTCGTGCAGGGCGAGATCGGTCACCGCAACGTCCAGCGGCACATCGGTCTTGATCGTTACCAGTTCGCGCGACAGCGGCAATTGCGGCAGCGCCGCGCGCAGGCTCTCGCCGATCTTGCCGCCGATCTTGTCCGCGTTGGCGATGACCTGGTCCAGCGTGCCGTATTCCGCCAGCCATTTGGCCGCCGTTTTCGGACCGCACTTGGGCACGCCTGGCACGTTGTCGACGGTATCGCCGGTAAGCGAGAGGAAGTCGACGATCTGTGCCGGCGCCACGCCGAATTTGTCCATCACGCCCGCGCTATCGGTGGTCGTGTTGGTCATGGTGTTGACCAGGGTGACACCGGGTCGTACGAGCTGGGCGAGATCCTTGTCGCCGGTGGAGATTTCCACCTCGATGCCCTGCGCATGCGCCTGCTCGGTCAAAGTGCCGATCACGTCATCCGCTTCCACGCCGCTGACCCGCAGGATCGGGAAGCCAAGCGCACCGACGATCGCGAGCATGGGGTCGACCTGCGCGCGCAGATCATCCGGCATCGGTGGGCGATTGGCCTTGTACTGGTCGTAGAGCTCGTTGCGGAAAGTAGGCCCCGGCGCATCGCTGACGAAGGCGACGTGCTCGGGCCTGGCCTTCAGCGTCGCGCGCAGCATGTTGACCACGCCGAACAGCGCACCGGTGGGCTCGCCCTGCGAGTTGGTCAGCGGGGGCAGCGCGTGGAAGGCGCGATAGAGGTACGACGAACCGTCGATAAGAATGAGCTTGGCCATGCCGGGAATTGTCGCATGCGAGGGGAGTGGCGACCTGGCAACCCTGCTACCCATGCCCCACCGCCCAGTTCCCGTTTGCGGTTCACGAGGCGCATCACTACGCGCTGCTATGCTTTGATTTCATCAGGAGGCCGTCATCATGAAACCTGTCGCGTTGCTTATTGTTCTTGGCGTCGCTGTCGCATCCCAGGCGCTCGCCCAGACCGCAGGCTTCCCGCCCGCACCGCCGCCGCCGGGCATGAATGATCCGGGCGTGAAGGCCGTGGCACCGCCGGCACCGGCACCCACAGCACAGCCCGCCCAGTCGGCCCAGCAAGCGCAGGCCGCCCAGCAGCAGACCGCGACGAACAGCGCGCCGGCCCGCCCGGGTCAGCCTGCCCTGCCGGCCATGCAGGAGCCCCGCGATGCCACCGGCCAGGCGCCGCCGCAGGTCACCGTACGCAAGCAGGGCGACGATACCGTGCAGGAGTACCGCCGCAGCGGCCAGCTCTACATGGTGGTGGTGACGCCGAAGAACGGCATCACGCAAACCTATATGGTCGACCAGAAGGGCGCCTGGACCAATGCTGGCGGCGAGCCGGTGAAGCCGGTGATGTACAAGGTGCTGGAGTGGGGCAAGGGCAAGTCCGCCGAGGATCAGGAGAACGGCGGCCAATGAGCCGCCTGGCGATCGATGGACGCTGGTTCATGACGCATCGCGCGATGGACCGGTCGTGAACCCGCGCGAGAGTTGGCTGCTGTTCGCCCTGGGTTCGGCGTTCTTCGCCGCGTTGACGGCGCTGTTCGGCAAGCTGGGCGTGGCGGGCATCAATTCGAATCTCGCCACCTTCATCCGCACCATCGTGATCCTGCTGGTAACCGCCGGCATCCTCAGCCTACGTAGCGAATGGGCCCGCCCCACCGGGCTACCGACCAGCAGCTGGGTCTTCCTGGTTCTCTCGGGCATCGCCACCGGCTTGTCCTGGCTGTGCTACTACCGGGCGCTGCAGTTGGGGCCGGTGAGCAAGGTGGCCCCCATCGACAAGCTCAGCGTGGCCATTGCCATCGTGCTGGGCGTACTTCTGCTTGGCGAGCAGGTGAGTTGGTCGCTGGTGATCGGTGGTGGCCTGATCGTAGCGGGCGCCATCGTCATCGCGGTGTTTTGATCCGGCTTTGCTACGCGTCGTCCAACTCCGGATAGTGGCGGAAGATGCCATCCTCGTTGAACGGTAGGCGTCGCGGCGAGGCGAGATAAGCGGCAAGCCGGGGTCTGGCGGCGACACGCTCGCCCAGTGAACGCAGACGTGACGTGTGTCGACGAAGTCGCTTCATCGCGAGGGGAAAGGCGTAGTCCAGCCCCGCCATCAGCTGGAACAGCGATAGATCCACATAGGAGTGGTTTCGGCCCACGGCATGGTGTCCATCGCCGCGTTCCAGCACCTGTTCGAAGTAGTCGAGGAATTTCGCCAGCCGCTGCGTGCGGAACGCTTCCGCCCGCTTGCGCGCTTCCATTCGCTGGTCCTCGAAATACTGATCCACCGCGATCGGATGATGCGTGTCGTGCACCTCCATCAGCATGTCGGCGATGGTGAGCTGCAACTGCAGCGCAAAGCACTTGCTGGCAACCGAGGTGGGTACCAGGCCGTGACGTGGCGCAAGAAAGGCGAGGATGTTCGGTGTCTGCGCAAGCACCAGCTTGCCTGCGCGCAGGAAGGGCGCAGCGAAGGGCAGCGCACCCGCTTGCTCGCCACTTAGAAACGTCATCATGACGCCATCGCCCTGGTCGCGCGCCACATCGACATAGGTAGCTCCGGCATCTTCCAATGCCAGGCGCACGAACTCGCCGCGACCCTGGATGCCCGTCCAGTAGAACAGTTCGTAACGCATCGCCTGGCCCGATGGTGGCGGAACGCTCAGGCTAGCGTTGGTCGATTCAAGGCTGCGTGAGCGTCACCCGGCAGGCGTTGCCGGCCACGCGGCAGCGAGTGCGCGCAGGCGTTCCCATACCAGCGCAGCGAGCGGCGACAGCGAGCGCTGGCGCCGCTTCAGCAGCACGACATTGCGGTGTTCCGTCGGCGTCAGTGGGCGCGTGACCAGGCTGTCGGGTGCGGGCGACAACGCCGGGCTGACGCTGATGCCAAGTCCCGCCTCCACCATGCGAAACGCCGTGAGCGTATGGCCCGTCTGCTGCACGATATCGACCTCGATCCCACGACTCGCCAATGCGTGATCGATCAGTCGACGGCTGCCGGAGGAATAGTCGAGCAACACCAGGCGTTGTCCACGCAGCTTGCGCCACGGTACACGTTCCAGCTGGGCGAGCGGATGGTCGGGGCGGCATACCAGCACGAAGGGGTCACGCAGGATCAGCTCGCTGTCGAATTCACCGCTGGCGGGTGGCTCGATAGCGAGACCGAAATCCACCTCACCGCCGCGCACGCTGTCCAGCACCATCGTTTGCGCCTCATCGTGCAGCTGGATGACGAGGTCGGGATAACGCCTGCTGCAGTCGGCGATGCATTGGGGCATCAGGCCGGCCGACAGTGTGGGTACGGATGCCACGTGCACTTTGCCGTGCCGCCGCTCGCTTTCGGAGTGGACATGGCTGAGGACACCTTCAAGCTCGTCCAGTACGCGGCCTATGGCGCTCTCCAGATAGCGTCCCGTATCCGTCGGCACCACTTCCCGGGTGTTCCGGTCGAACAGCTTCAGGCCGAGCTCCGCCTCCAGTTCGGCCACATGCCGGCTCACTGCTGGCTGGCTCAGGTGCAAGCTCTCCGCTGCGCGCCGGAAATGCTGCTGCTGGGCCACAGCGAGGAATACACGAAGCTGGCGCAGGGTGATATTCATAACGGGATGATATCAATGAATCCGATAATACGAATTGATTAATGAATTCCGCGGCGCTCAAATAACCGCCTCCGCCAAATCCGGCTTCCGGTCATGTCACTGAGTCGCCTCCTTCCCGATCGCTTCACTTGCGCGTTGGTGGTCACGGTCACCTTGGCCAGCCTGTTGCCTTGTCGTGGCCACGTGGCCAGTGCGTTCGACGTGCTTACCGACCTGGCCATCGCGCTGCTGTTCTTCCTGCATGGCGCCAAGCTGTCGCGTGAGGCCGTGGTGGCCGGCATGACCCACTGGCGCCTGCACCTCACGGTGCTGGCCAGCACCTTCGTGCTGTTTCCAGTGCTTGGCCTGCTGTTGCGCCCGGTGCTGTCGCCGCTGGTGACGCCGGCGCTCTACATGGGCGTGCTGTTCCTGTGCACCCTCCCTTCCACGGTGCAGTCGTCGATCGCATTCACTTCGATGGCGCGCGGCAATATCCCGGCCGCCATCTGTGCCGCCTCGGCTTCCAGCCTGCTTGGCATCTTCATCACGCCGCTGCTGGTGGGCGTGATGCTGGAGTCGCACGGGCAGGGCGGCATGAGTTGGGATGCCGTAGGCGGCATCGTGCTGCAGTTGCTGGTGCCCTTCGTCGCCGGCCAGGTGGCGCAGCGCTGGATCGGCACGTGGGTAAGCCGCAATCGTGCACTGCTCGCTTACGTGGATCAGGGTTCGATTCTGCTGGTGGTGTACACGGCGTTCAGTGCGGCAGTGCTGCAAGGCCTTTGGAAGCAGATGCCGTTGCCGGTGCTCGGTGGCTTGTTGGTCGTCAACGCGGTGTTGCTAGCGATTGCGCTGCTGGTGACACGTTATGGCGCACGCGCGCTGGGCTTTGATCGCGAGGACGAGATCACCATCGTGTTCTGCGGCTCCAAGAAGAGCTTGGCCAGTGGTGTGCCGATGGCGAAGGTGCTGTTCGCGGGTCATCCGCTGGGCGCGATCGTGTTGCCGATCATGCTGTTCCACCAGATCCAGCTGATGACTTGCGCGGTGCTGGCGCGGCGGTATGCGGAGCGGTTGCGGAAGGTGGAGCTTGAGGTGGATGGGGCGACACAGGCCTGAGCTCCCGGCGGCTCTCGCTAGCCGAATGCGCTCCTACAACGGAGGCTCTGCTTCTGACTCTTGGTTCTCTTGCGCGGTGGTGAGCGCGAGCACCCGCCCCTCACCCCAACCCTCTCCCCGAAGGAGAGAGAGTCAAAGGCGTCGGTAAATCGCCGACGAGAAGGACCCACTCGCCCATCAATGACGGAAGTGGCGAATCCCGGTGAACACCATTGCCATATCGTGCTCATCCGCCGCGGCGATCACTTCAGCATCACGCATCGAGCCACCCGGCTGGATGACCGCACGGATACCCGCGGCAGCGGCGGCATCGATGCCGTCGCGGAACGGGAAGAACGCGTCGGAGGCCATCACCGAACCGCGCACTTCCAGCTTCTCGTCGGCCGCCTTGATGCCGGCGATCTTCGCGCTGTAGACGCGGCTCATCTGGCCGGCGCCGATGCCGATGGTCTGACGGTCGCGGGCGTAGACGATGGCATTGCTCTTGACGTACTTGGCCACCTTCCAGGCGAAGATCAGGTCGTCGATCTCGGTCGGTGTCGGTGCGCGCTTGGTAACGATCTTGAGATCCTCGGCACCGACCATGGCCCGGTCGGCCGTCTGGATCAGCAAGCCGGAACCGACGCGGCGCGAATCATGGCCGGGGTGCGGCTTGGTCAGGTCGCCATCGGCCGGCGGCGGAATTTCCAGCACGCGCACGTTGGCTTTCTTGCCGAACACCTTGAGCGCTTCGTCCTCATAGCCAGGGGCGAGCACCACTTCCACGAACTGGCGTTCGACGATGGCGCGTGCCGTGGCGGCGTCCACCGCGCGGTTGAACGCGATGATGCCGCCGAACGCGGACGTAGGATCGGTCTGGTAGGCGAGATCGTAGGCGCGGCCAATGCCTTCCAGGCTTACCGCGACACCGCACGGATTGGCGTGCTTGACGATCACGCAGGCCGGCTTGGTGAAGCTGCGTACGCATTCCCACGCGGCATCGGAGTCGGCGATGTTGTTGAACGAGAGCTCCTTGCCTTGCAGCTGGCGGAACGTCGCCAGCGTGCCCGGGTGCGGATACATGTCGCGGTAGAACGCGGCCTGCTGATGCGGGTTCTCGCCATAGCGCAAGTCCATCATCTTCACGAAGCGGCCATTGGCCTGGGCCGGGAAGGCGTCATGGCCGGCAATGGCGTCGTAGCCATCGTTGAGCTGCAGCGCGGACAGGTAGTCGCTGATCGCGCCGTCATAGTTGGACACGCGATTGAACGCGGCGACGGCGAGCTTGAAGCGCGTGGCGCGGCCAAGGCCGCCGTTTGCCTCAATCTCCGCGAGTGCGTCCTCGTACTGGTCGGGCGAGGTCAGCACGCCGACGTCGTTCCAGTTCTTGGCGGCCGAACGCAGCATCGCCGGGCCGCCAATATCGATGTTCTCAATCGCGTCTTCCAGCGTGCAATCGGGCTTGGCCACCGTCTGCTCGAAGGGATAGAGGTTGAGTACGAGCAGGTCGATCGGTGCGATGCCGAGCTCGCTCATCACGGCGTCGTCCGTGCCGCGACGGCCGAGCAGGCCGCCATGCACTTTCGGGTGCAGGGTCTTGACGCGACCGTCCATGATCTCCGGGAAACCGGTGACGTCGCTGACGTCCTTGACCGGGATGCCGGCGTCGCGCAGCGCCTTGGCGCTACCGCCGGTGGAAAGCAGCTCGACGCCGGCCTGGTGCAGCCG
>DASXND010000132.1:0-14995 GCA_036495265.1 Dyella sp. | reverse complement strand
AGCTGAAGGGCCGGGCGCGGTAGTTCGATGATCGGAGTTTCGCGCAGGGCGAAACGTTGTCAAGCGGTATAACAAATTGTTACGCAGGCGGACCTAGACGCTAGCGACTACGCGCGCACCTCGTGCTCAAGCGCTTCCTGCAGAAGCTGATTCATGCTCATGCCGCGCGCCGCCGCAGCTTCGGTGGCACGCTCGTGCAGCTCCGGCGAAATGCGCGCCTTGCGCGACGCGCGCTCTTTCAGGCAGAAGCATCTGCGTAAGGCACAGCGGATCTACGGATAAGCACTGACGGCGATCCGTGTAAGACAAATCCCTATAGTGGGGTAAGGCGTCACCAAGGTGCGGTGCATCGCCAAGCAGGCCGATGCACCGCGGGGACGATCATAAGGACGCGCTTACCCGTTCATCGCTCGCTCGTCGCTTAGCTGCTTGGCGTACTGCTCCAGGCACTGGATCGCCACGGCTACTCCGTCCTTGAAAAGCGTTGGGAGTGGCCATGTTAGAGGCTGGGCATGGGGGTGCTTTGCCTTCGCCTTTCGATACTGCTCGTCCTCAAACCACAGTCGCGAAAGCGCGTAGTGCGCGAGCGCAACGTCGTCGAAGGTCGTGCCGCGTGGCGAGGGTGCCTGTGGACGATGAGCCGGTAGACCGGCGGCGAGCGAGTCGGTGAACGGGTCACCCAAGGAGCGCAAAGACAGGCGTGCGGGTGCCGTATGATCGTGGACAGCCATGATCAACCCTAGTCAGTTGGTGATGGTTAGCGGGTCGTGGGTGTTGGTAGCACCTGCGGCCCGCGCCTCATGACATTGCTGCCATGGTCACTCGCGTTGCCCCATGGAATGAACGCGGCGAGTGACGGGCCGAAAATAGCAAACGCAAGGATCCCCGCCTGTCAGGGATTGCCGTTGCGACGTATCCCCTCGCGTGACATGGCTGTTGTGGTCCTTGGACTTCTGAGTTTCCTGATCGCCGGCTAATGCCGCCGTTTCCCCATAACTCAACCTGGTACCGTTTGCAGGAAGGCATCGACCCGAGGGGCGCCGATGTCATGATGATGCTGCTGCAAAGGGCCGATGGACTCGTGAGAAGAGGCCCCCGCTCTCAATGCCATGCGCAACGCCGACATGGCGCCCGCTGACCCATCGGATCTGGCAGTGGACCACATAGTTCGCTTGGCATATGTATGCGGCCCTCGATACCCGGACGATGATTGCGGGCACCGAAATCACCATGAGGCCCTCCCCTCATCCTTTCGGAAAAACTGATGACCCTACTCGACGCGCTGCTACAGACGAGACGACCTGGAAAAATCCTCTGTTGCCGAGCATTGCTCGTGCTCGTCTGGTTGGCGACGGTGTCCATTGGCCTGACGGTAAGTGTCACCGCCACCGCTGCCGCTCTCCCTAGAACAGATTGGGTGGGCACCTGGGCCGCTGCCCCGCAACCGCCGATGCCCGGCACCATCGATCGCTACCGCGACCAGAGCCTGCGCTTGATCGTGCATGTCAGCGCGGGCGGCTCACAGGTACGCATTCACATATCGAACCGTTACGGTAACGCGCCGTTGACGGTAGGCGCTGCGCATATCGCTCGCCGCACCACCGGAGCAGATAGCGATCCGGCGAGTGACCGCGCCCTGACATTCGGTGGACGAACATCCGTCACCGTGCCGGCGCATGCAACGGTGCTGAGTGACCCCGCCTCGCTGGAGGTTCCTGCGCTATCGGACTTGGCTGTTAGTCTCTATTTCCCGACGGCCGCCGAAACCACGACCGTTCATATCCTCGCCCAGCAGACCAGCTATGTCTCGCGCCCAGGCGATGTGACTGCGGCAGCACACTTTCCGGTGGCACAGCGCATCGATAGCTGGCCGTTCCTCGCCGGAGTGGACATCGTGGCTACGCCCACTGTATTCGCCGTGGTCCCTTTCGGTGATTCCACCGTGGACGGCGACGGCTCCACGCCCGACGCCAACCGACGCTGGCCGGATGCCTTGGCCGCGCGTTTGCAGCAAGCCGGTCGGAACGTGGCGGTGCTCAACGAAGGACTTATCGGCAACCGCCTGCTACATGACAGTCCAGGTGGCAGCACTTTCGGCGCGGCCCTCGGCGAGTCAGGGCTCGCGCGCTTTCAGCGCGATGCGCTTGATCAGCCCGGGGCCAAGGTGGTTATCGTGCGCATCGGCGGCAACGATCTTGGGTTCCTGCACGCGCTGGCACCGTCGGGCGAAACTGTTGACGCCAACGGCCTGATCGGAGGCTATCGGCGGCTTATCACGCTGGCCCACCAACATGGGTTGAGCATCATGGGCACCACCATTCCCCCATTCGAAAACGCCACCCTAAGAGGCTATTACACGCCAGCGAAGGAAGCCATGCGCCAGCAAGTCAACGCATGGATACGCACGGGAGGCGAATTTGACGCCACGCTTGATTTCGATCGAATTCTGCTCGACCCAAACCAACCCGCACGACTGCTGCCCGCCTACGACAGCGGTGATCACCTGCACCCCAACGATGCAGGATATAGAGCCATTGCGGCAGCATTACCCCTGGCCACGCTCGACAAGCTAGCTTCAGCCGCGCCAACTCGCACCAAGCCGCCATAAGCAGTTCGATTACCCCAAATCACCCGAAGGCACGCCGACCTCCAGGAGGCTCAGAACTGGCCCCGTTTTTTATATGGAGTACCAACAGGCTCAGCGGGCACTGACAAACGCATAAACGAACAACGCGCAGCCCACCAGCCCCAGCGCAATGGATGCCCACCAGGCAGCGCGCTTGCGCGTGAGTGCGGCCACCGCACCCAGTGCGATGCCGACTTGCAACAACGCCACCGATTCCGCAAAACGATGGTGTTGATGCATCAGATGATCGGCTTCGGCCGACTTCACGTCGCGCTCGTGCTCGAGATCGCGCGCCCGCTTATCTAGGTCGTGCTGTTCCTTGAGGTAGCGGGCTTCATCTTCCCCCAGGCTCACCGGGGGCGATTTGCCCGCTGCTGCCCAGGTCCCTTGTGCGTTGTGGGCAATCGCTGCCTTGATGCCTTTCGCTTGGTAATACGCCCATGCATCTGAAGCCTTCGCTTGTAAAACAGTCGCTTCGGTCTTGAGGATCAGGGCCTCGTTCGCCGTGCTGCCGGCCTGAAGCGAGGTAATGGCGGCAAACGCTGCGAACAATGCTGTGCTTAGCGCAATGGTGCGAAGCAGGCCACCGCTTTCACGTTCGACCTCGTCGGCAATGGCCTCACGAAGCTTGTCGGTATCGACTTCAATCTCTTCGGGCATGGTGCGTAAGTCCTCATCCTGTTCAATGAATTCATGGTCCGCGCGATCATGGTTGGAGGCAAGGAAGGCCACTCAACCGGCATCGGGGATGTACCGTTGTTACGTCATGTACCCAAGGGTTCGCAGATCGGTAGCCCGGTAACCGGGTCAGCGCCCCTTTCGAGAATCTCTTACAGCGGTAATACCGGAGCCAGAAGTGGCTCTGACCCGCTTTCGGCTCGCGGCTGAGGGCCGCATCGCGCTCGACCGCCATGTCGATTTCCTGAAGGAACATGGCAACGCCTTGATCACAAGTCGTCTTCGGTGCCGTTCACGATCTTCCGCTGCATGTGATCGAGATAGTCGTCCAACTCCTCCACGTTGGCGAAAACATCGCTGACGGGCACGGCCTTTACGATCTCGAAGACCTTTTTCACCTGAGGTTGCGGATTCACGAGCAAGGTGTGCCCGTTGCGCGCGCGCATTGCTTTGCGAATCTTGGCGATGCTTCGCAGCCCTGCACTGCTTATGTATTCGAGGAAGGAAAGGTCAATGACCACCGTTCCGCCTTCCGCCATCTGCTGGAGTATCGGGGCGACCCCTTCATCGAACTCGCCGAAAGTCATGGCATCAAGTCGTCCACCCACGCGCAATGTGACGCGCTGGGGCGTCAAGTCATCGGTACTCAGATTGAACGTCATGGCCCTACTCCGTCCGATTGGGAGAGATGAAGCGAAGTTGCAGGTGGTTGCCCTGCTCGTCGTGGGTGTAGCTGAGATCGCTTGCCATGGCCCTTACCAGGTGGATACCGAGGCCACCGTCGATCTCGCGATCGGCGATGTCGCCAGTGAGCAAGGGTGAAGGCGATAACAGTGGATTGAACGGTTGGCCATCGTGATGAAGTTCGACCAGGATGGCGTCGCTGGCCAAGGTCATGCGCAGTTCAATGTGCCCAACGCTCGGCTCGGGGTGGCCGTGCTCGACCATGTTGACCATCAGCTCCTCGAGCACCAACCGCACGTCCTCGCGGGTGCCTGCTTCGACGCCAGCCGCATGCAGCTGGTGATCGCAACGATCGAGCGCCACGAACACTTCTTCCACGGTGGCGGCGACGGTTATGTCCAGCATGGCGGCACTTCCCCCCGGCCCAGCGTGATGCCAGCGTAGCGCAAGCACCGTGATGTCATCGGCCTGCCCATGCCCTGCCGCGAAGCTTTCGACATCGGCGACCAGATAGCGTGCAGCATCGTCATCTCCGTCTTTCGCATGCCGGGCCAGGCAGGCGAGCATCCTTTCCTGGCCGTACATGTTCAAGGCGCCATCGGTCGCTTCGGTGATGCCATCGGTGTACATCAGCAGGGTTTCCCCGGGCCGCAGGCGGACGCGGTACGTCGGGTAGGTGGCCTCCTCGTCCAACCCCAGTGCCGGCCCGGTCTCGAGTTCCAGCAGGCGCGGTGCATCATTGGCGCCCCATAGGACCGGTGGTTCGTGGCCCGCGCTGGCCATGACCAAATTGCCGGTCACCGTGTCGAGCAACCCGCATAGCAGGCTGACGAACATGCAGCCATCGTTGTTGCGGCAGAGCTCCTGGTTAAGCAATTGCAGCAGGTGCTGAGGGGAATGAGCGCGCGGCGCCAGGGCCTTGGCCAGCGTGATCGCTCGCGCCATGAACAGCGCCGCGGGAATGCCCTTGTCGGAGACGTCGCCGACCATGATGTAGAAGCGCTGGTCATGCATCATGAAGTAGCTGTACAGGTCGCCACCGACGGTTCGCGCCGGCTGGAGAACGGCGTGCAGTTCGAAGTTGCGACAGAGCGCGTCCAGGTAGTGCGCACCCGGAAGCAGCGCCGTCTGGATCTGATAGGCAATCTCCAACTCGCTGGAGAGACGCTGTTGCTCTCGTGCTACCCGCGTCAATTCGGCGATATGCCCAGCCAACTCGCGGCGCATGCGATCGAAGGCATGCGTCAAGCGGCCAATCTCGTCACCCTGACGCACTGCGGGCAAGGCGAAGTCGAGTGCTCCGCGTGACACTTGCTCGGCGCGTTCGGTCAGCACACCCAACGGGTTCATGATCCGCCGTGTGATGGCGAACGTCAGTATCGTCAGTATCAGCAGCGCCAACGAACCCATGCCGAGTGCACTGAAGAACGCATGCCGGGCACCCGCGTAGATCTGAACTTCCGGTACCGCGAGACCGAACTGCCAGTGCGTACCCCTGATGGGCGCGTGATAAATCCACACGGTCCCCGCGGCTCGCGCGGTCTGCGCGGCTGCTTGTCGTATAGGACGGGTGTCGCTGCTGCTCAGAGTCTCAAGCAGCCCGGCTTTCGCCTGCTGGCCGACCCATCTCGGGTCGTCATTTGCCAGGTAGGTCCCGTGTTCGTCGATGACGAAGGCCTCGGTCCCGGGTGGTATGTTCAGCGCCTCCAGTATGTCCTGGAGCCATTCGAGCGTGACGTCCGCATTGACGACACCCACGGCCTGCCCGCCCACCAGGATGGCCGACGAGTAGTTGACCAGCTTGCGATGCCTCGACTGGGAAAAGAACGGCTGCTGCCAGCATCCCTCGACACAGGTCAGCCCCGTGAGAAACCAGGGGCGGTCCCCATAGGGGGCTGGATCCTGCAGCATATCGCGGCTGGCCAACGAGCCATCGTCCAGCCGACTGACGAAGGGCGATCCACCGGATGCCCGCGCGGCATCCGATTGCGGAATATACGCTGCCGCCAAGCCCGCAAGGTCGGGATTGTGTTGCATGGCATCGTGAATCAAGGACTGTGCGTCATCCGGCCGTGGGCCAATGAGGGCGGCGAGCATCTGAGCGGCATGGGTGATCTTGTCCAGTCGCTGCTCGATACGGTCGCCGGCGTCGTTCGCCAGTGCCTGGGATTCCCGATGGGTTTGCTCAAGAATCTGATGGCCCACCCGTCGAAAGAGCAGGAATCCACCGGCGACGACCACGAGCATGGTGCCGGCCAAGACCCCTAAGGCCAGGCGTGAAGCAATGCTGCGCAAGGCCATACGACATCCCCCTTTTAGGGGAATCTAGCGAGTCGACACAATCGCCCGCAAGAGAACCATGTCTCAGCCGCAGGACTGGAGTTGTTTTGCTGACGCTTCGGGGCCGAAAGATCTTCCTTTGGGGGCTTCCCCTTCCACATGGAATTCACAAGCGGGAGCGAATATCCGTGGAGTTATTTTTCCTCGAACGCTGGCGTGACTTACGGTAACCGGGTCAGCGCCCTCACGAGTCCCCCTTACTGCGGTAATACTGGGCGACAAACAATTTGCCATCAAGTTTGACGGAAACAACGCCTTTTACGACCTGAGCACGCTAGCGCCTCCCGGCGTATTGAATCGGAAGGTGAAGGTCAATGTTGCCCCTACTCCAGCTCAACACTAGCAAGGCATTCCTTGATGTCGACTCCCGCTCTTCAGCGTGAGGTTTGGTAAACGCGATTTCATCAACAAAAACGCCCGGCAATCGCTTGCTGGGCGTTTTGCTTTTGGTGGAGATGGCTGAAGCAACTATCCGGCGTAGTTGTGATGGCTTCGTGCCCAGCGCTCAGCCCACCACTCCATCGAACGCCATGCGCTGGCCAGCCGTACATCTAGTTGTCCAAATACCCATCCACGAGATCGCCAAGCTTGGTGGGCAAGCCAATCCTCAACGCTGCTCCCAATCCCTGAACATCGCAGGCCCTTCAGCCGCAGAGCGCCAAGCGCACGCTTGGCAGCCGCACCGACCCAAGCAAGGCGTGGCGCAAGTGGACCCGCACCGGCATGGTTCGAGCCGAGCTTTCCCCCTGCGCACCACAAAGAAGTCGGCGATGTCGAAAAAGCCGTTCGTCGATGGATAGCGGAGCTGGCCTTCGGCCGTAGGAATGGGATTCGCGATCATCTGAAGACCCCCATGTAGGACATGCAGCATACGCTGACGCCGGTTACTTATGCGGACTGGCAGCTCGTCGACCGTTGGCACGCCGATGTGAACCTTTGCCAAGCCTGGAGCGAGAAGCCTTGCGCTACTACGTTGGTCTCCCCAATTGCCTTCAGCCTCGACCCATTCCGCGCTGATGTCGTTTAGCCGTTTCAGGCGCACGCCAGTCATCTCCAGGGTGTTCAGAACCCAAGGATCGAGGGGCCGGCATCCACACCAAAAGGTTCACACTGCGAACGCACTGCAGGAGTAGTGTCATGACACTGGGGCTCTGCGAGGTTCGGATCATGGCTAATATTTTCGGTACGACCTCGAACGGCTTCGCCTATGAAGGTGAGTACGAGCCCTCGGTCAACGGCAGCGTTCGCTGGATGGCGACGTTTCGCTTCCATGGGATTTACCGTGGCATGCGGCACGGAAGGGTCTTTGACGTGTCCAAACTCCCGACAGCGGACTTGCAGACAGCGGTGAAGGACGACATTGAGGGTGTGTGGGTTAACGTGCACTAGAGCGGCAGTTTTCATCTCGCCGCCGACTCCTTCCCAGATCCGCGGTGAGCAAGTCAAGCAGCTCCGTGACATGGCCGTCCCGCACATCATCGCAGCGCGCACGACCACCGGCTCAGGCAATTCAATTTTCACCCGATGCCTTGCCCGGTGTTTCGATCGCCTGGTCGACGACATCCCTGAGGTCTTTCTCGAAAGCTTCTTGTCGCCCAAACGCGACCAGGCCGCCATAAGCGCGCCTTGATTCAAATCACCCCGGTCTTGCCACCATCCATCGGAATGAGCGCCCCCGTGACATAGCTCGCCAGCGGTGATGCTAGAAACACGGCGACGTTGGCGATCTCCTCGGGCTCGGCCATGCGGCCCATGGGAATCTCTGCGAGCTGCTCGGCCAGCAGTTCGTCGGTGGGGCGGCCGGTGGCGCGGGAGGAGGCGTTGAGGCCTTCCTGTACGCGGCCGGTGCGGGTGAGACCTGGATTGATCACGTTGACGCGCACGCCTTGCGCGGCATAGGCGGTGGCGTAGCCCACGGAAGCGAGCATGAGCGCGGCGTTGGCGGCGCCGCCGCCGATATGCACAGGACTGGGCTGGCGCCCACCCTGCCCGACCACGTTGACGATGCTGCCGCGTCCACGCGCGGCCATGCGGCGAATCACCGGATCGATGATGTGCATGTAGGTGAAATATTTCGCCTGCATGGATGCGTGCATGGCATCGGCATGCAGCTCGGCGACGGGCGTGCGCTTCGCTGCGCCGGCGCAATTGATCAAAACTTCGATGGGACCGAACTCGTTCTCGATGTATTCGGTCACCATTTGGGCGGCAACGCTGTCGGTCAGATCGGCGGCGGCCACATCCATGCGCAGCCCTTCGCGTTCAAGATCGTGCTGGGCGGCATGCAGGTGGGCGAGGTCGCGTGAGATGCCCACCACTTCCGCACCTTCGCGCGCGAACGCCATCGCGCAAGCCAGGCCCATGCCCTTGCTGGCTCCGGTGATAACGACCACGCGTCCACTCAAACCAACATCCATGGATGACTTCCTTTTGCGGATGGGTGGCCATTGAATCACGGCCTTCACCAAAACGCCGTGAGGTGATGCCTGTCACCCGCGATGCCTGATGGCCGCCCCTGCCCCGCCCGCCCCGGTCGGCGGAGCATGCTCTCCGGCTTCCGCTCGCCATGGTCCGCCCGGATCGCCCGTTCAGCCATATAGGCCATTAGTCATGTTGCGGATTTTCAATTTCCCCATTGACAGCTTCTACTATGGTGTTATAGTTCACTACAACACCGGTCCACGAGGTCACTAAAGGAGTACAGCCATGAAAGCGAACCTACTAGCACTGACCGCCGCTGCCCTGTTCACCACCGCAGGCCTGGCCGCCATCCACTCCAACGTCAAAGCAGCCCCTGTGAGCGAAATCAACGGCGTGCGGGTTATCACCCTGGCACCCGTCGATGTCCGCCCGACCGCTGACGACTTCCGCGCTGCGGCGCTGAGCGAGGCCGGCGTGGCCGCCATGACGATCTCTCCGCTGCTGAGCCCGGCCTCCCCGGCCAACGCAAGTGTGCTCGGGGCCCAGCTGGCCATGCCCTACTATTCGTTCGGCACCACGTTCGGCCGTATCAGCAAGGAATAAACGCATATGACGATCACCTGGAACGACAGCGTCCCGATCTACCGCCAATTGCGCGAGCGCGTAGTGGCCATGATCCTGGACGGCGCCTTGAACGAGGGCGACCCGCTGCCGTCAGTACGCCAGGTGGCAGCGGACTATCAAATCAATCCGCTGACCGTTTCGAAGGCGTACCAGGAACTGGTCGATGATCAACTGGTGGAAAAAAGGAGGGGGTTGGGCATGTTCGTTATTGATGGAGCCAGGGAAGCGCTGCTTAAGTCCGAACGTGAGCGCTTCCTTCGTGAGGAATGGCCCTCGCTCTTCGCCCGGCTGCAGCGCCTTGGGCTGGATCTGAAAACCCTGCTGCGGGAAGCGCCGGGCCATTCGCCGGCTAACGGGGAGAACCAGTCATGAACGCGGTTGTGACGGCCACTGGTCTGACCAAGCGATACAAGAACACCCTCGCCCTGGACGATGTGAGCTTTCGGATTGAGTCCGGCCGCATCGTCGGGCTGATCGGCCCCAACGGCGCAGGCAAGACGACGGCGCTGAAGGCGATCCTCGGCCTCACCGATTTCCGCGGCGAACTGAACGTACTGGGCTTTGATCCGCGCACCCAGCGCGACCGCCTGATGGAACAGGTGTGCTTCATCGCCGACGTCGCGGTGCTGCCACGCTGGATCCGGGTGCGCGAGGCCGTCGATTTCGTTGCCAACGTGCATCCGCGCTTCAATCGGGCCAAGTGCGAGGCCTTCCTGGCACGCACCAAGCTCACGCCCGACCAGCGCGTGAAGCAGATGTCCAAGGGCATGATCGTGCAGCTGCACCTGGCCCTGGTCATGGCCATCGATGCGCGCCTGCTGGTGCTGGACGAACCGACACTGGGGCTGGACATCCTCTATCGCAAGCAGTTCTACCAGAGCCTGCTGGAGGATTACTTCGACGAGAACAAGACCATCATCGTCACCACGCACCAGGTCGAGGAGATCGAGCACATCCTCACCGACCTCATGTTCATCCGCGACGGCAAGCTGGTACTGGATACCGATATGGATGCCGTGGGCGAGCGCTTTGCCGAAGTCATGGTCAGCCCCGACAAGGCCGAAGCCGCGCGCCAGCTCAAACCGCTGGATGAGCGCCAGGTGTTCGGCAAGTGCATCTTCCTGTTCGATGGAGCCGACCGCGCCGTGCTGGAAGGCATGGGCGAGGTAAGGCGCCCCACAGTCAGCGACCTGTTTGTCGCCACCATGAAGGGGACCTACGCATGAAAACCTTCTACTGGCTCCTGAAGCGCGAATATTGGGAACATCGTGGCGGCCTGCTGTGGGCCCCGGTGATTACCGGCGCGGTCTTCCTGGTACTCAACCTGATGGCGATCATCACCGCCGAGGTGCTGGGCTCGCGTCATGGCTTCCAGGTCGGCGGCAATGATTTCCGCATGATGATCGAACACGCCGATGCCGGCGACCTGGCTCATCTCGGCTCGGCCGTGGACGTGGCGATGCTCTCGTCGATGACCCTGATCGGCATGGTCATGGGCCTGGTGGTCTTGTTCTATTGCCTGGGCTCGCTGTTCGACGACCGTCGCGACCGCAGCGTGCTGTTCTGGAAATCGCTGCCGGTGTCCAACACCAGCACCGTGCTCTCAAAAGTGGTCAGCGCCGCGGTCATCGCACCCGTCATCGCCGTGTTCGTGAGCATCATCTGCGGCGTGATCCAGTTGGTTATCTACGCCGTCGTGTTGTCGCTGCATGGCGTGAACATCTGGCAGTTGCTGACACTGGCGCATCCCTTCCGGGTCATCGGCAGCTTGCTCAGCGCGGTTCCGCTGTACACCTTGTGGGCCCTGCCCGCCGTCGGCTGGCTGATGTTCTGCTCGGCCTGGTCACGCTCCAAGCCTTTCCTGTGGGCGTTGGCGGTGCCGGTGGTGGTCGGCTTGATGGTGAGCTGGTTCGGCATCATGGGCTTATTCAACCTGCCCACGGCCTGGTTCTGGACCCATGTGGTGCAGCGCGTCCTGCTCAGCGTGTTCCCCGGTTCGAGCATCGTGTTCAGCGACCACAACCTCAGCACCATGTCTGACATGGATTCCAGCGATCCGCTTAGCGTGCTGTCCCCCGGTCACACTTACGGCCTGCTGGCCACACCGAATCTGTGGATTGGCGTAGCAGCAGGCGCCGCGCTCATCGCCGCCGCCGTGTGGTTCCGCCGGGTTCGTGACGACAGCTGATGTGTTTTGCCCCACCGGCACCTTCCGCAAGGATGCGGCCGTGCCGGTGGGGCAACCTTTTGCGATCAACGAGTGATGCGCGTCGTAGTAGCGCCGGAACTCAACCGCGCGTAACCCGGGTGGTGCCACCGCCGGAGTTCACCCGTATGCGGTCACCAGGACGGAAATCATTCGACGTACCGGGCTGCACCACGGCCATCCGCCGACCGGATTCCAGCAGCACGCTCACTTCGACGCCTGCCGTATTGCCACCGCGACCGATGGCATTACCCGCCAGGCCACCACCGACGGCGCCGGCCACCGCTCCAGCCGTATTGGCACGGGTTCCACTACCGATGTTGCTGCCAAGGAGGCCGCCCAGCACGGCGCCGGTAGTAGCACCCAAGGTGGAGTTGCCGGGCTGAATCGTCACATCACGCACGGTCTCCACCACGCCAAGCTGGACGTTCTGCGCCTGCATGGACTGGTTGGAACTGAACGTGTTGCTGGTGGGTTGCGACTGGCAAGCGGAAACGAGCAATCCCACACACAGCGCGAGCGAGATATTGCGAAGCGCATTGAGACAAGCATTCATAAAGGTCTTCTCCTCAATTTCTGCGGGCGAAATGGACAGAAAACAGAGCTTCTGCTCGCGGGCAACGCCAATCCGTTAATCGTGTGCGAGGGTCACGCACGCTGAGTGTCCACAGTTAATGTGCATGAAAGGTGTGCGTCAAAACCGTTTCAACTGGACTCATAGGCAGAGCCGCTTGCCGAGGCACAGTTCCTGCTGGCAGCCCTGGCCCCGCAAGCCGCACGACCGGCACCGGGCCGGGCCCGCTGGCCCTTCGTGGCTCTGACTGAAAGAAATTCCGTATGATCCCCGGAGCAGGCAAAGCGTCACACCGAGCCAGCATGGAAGACTGCCTTGTGCCGAACTCCCGTACTGATCCCCCCAAGGAGTGCCAACCGTGAACCATCGACATCTCCCCTCGCTGCTGGCGCTGGCCGTCCTGGTGACCGCCTGCAGCAACTCGTCCAATGACACCCAGGTGTTTGGCGGCCGCACCGACATCATCAACCACCGCATCACCATGCAGGACGGCCAGGTCACCATCCACGCGGACGGCGCACCGGATGCCGTCGTCGATGGCAACGGCAAGCTCACCATCGATGGCCGCGATGTGCCGGTGAACGACGCGCAGCGTGCCTTGCTACAGCGCTACAACGCATCCGCGCAGGCCATGCGCGAGGACGCCATCGCCACCGGCAAGGCGGGCGCGGCGACGGCGGCCAAGGCGGTGGGCTCGGTCGCCAGCAAGCTCACTGGCAGCGATGAAGACAAAGCCGCCGCCCACGACCAGATCGAAGCGGCGGCGAAAGACGTGAAAGTTGCCGCCGGGAAGATTTGCGACGACGTGGCCAGCATGAAGAAGGCGCAGGACGAACTGGCTACCCAACTCGATGCGTTCAAGCCCTATGCCACGGCACTGGGCGAGGCGAATGTCGAGAAGTGCCGCGAGCACGGTTCTAACTGAGGGCTCGGAAAGTCTGATTAGCTCATCATCCCAGCGAACGCTGGAATGACGAGTCATAGAGACTTGCCATAGATCGTGGCGTATCAACCGCCGCCACCACCGCCACCGTGGATGCCGCCGCGGGTGAGCGTCAGCGGGTCGAGCAGTTTCTGTAGCTCGCTTTTCGACAGGCCGGTGGTTTCCAGTGCCACATCGAGGATCGGGCGCTTTTCCTTGTAAGCCTGCTTGGCGGTCGCAGCGCCCTTCTCGTAACCGATGACCGGATTGAGCGCGGTGACCAGGATCGGGTTCCTGTCCAAGGCTTCCTTCACTCGCGCGGTGTTGACCTTGAAGCCGGCAATGGCCTTGTCGGCCAGCAGCACGGTGACATTGGACAAGATGCCGATCGACTGCAGCAGGTTGTAGGCCACCAGCGGCAACATCACGTTGAGCTGGAAATTGCCCGACTGGCCGGCGATGGTAATCGCCGCATCATTGCCGATGACCTGGGCGGCCACCATCGCGGTCGCCTCGGGTATCACCGGATTGACCTTGCCCGGCATGATCGACGAGCCCGGTTGCAAGGCCGGCAATTCGATTTCACCCAGGCCGGCGAGCGGGCCGGAGTTCATCCAGCGCAGATCGTTGGCGATCTTCATCAAGGCCACCGCCAGCGTCTTCAGCTGACCGGAAAGTTCCACCGCGGCATCCTGCGCTGCCATACCTTCGAAGTAGTTGTCGGCGGACTCGAAACGTACGCCGGTAAGCTTCTTCAATTCACGCGCCACGGCCGCACCAAACTTCGCATCGGCATTGATGCCGGTGCCGACGGCGGTGCCACCTAGTGGCAGCCGGCGCATGCGCTTCAAGCTGTCTTCGATGCGTTCGATCGCCGTACCGATCTGTGCCGACCAGCCGGACAGCTCCTGCCCGAACGTCACCGGCATCGCATCCATCAGATGCGTGCGCCCCGTCTTGGGCACGTTGCGCAATTCACGCGCGCGGCGGTCGATCGTGCGCTTGAGGTGCTTGAGCGCTGGCAGCAATTGTTCGCTGCTGGTGAGTGTCGCGCTGACATGGATCGCGGTGGGAATCACGTCGTTGGAGCTTTGCCCATAGTTGACGTGATCGTTCGGATGGATCTTGCCACCGGCCTTGTTGGCGAGATGGGCGATCACCTCGTTGGCATTCATATTGGTGCTGGTGCCCGAGCCGGTCTGGAAAACGTCGATCGGAAACTGGTTGTCGTACTCGCCCTCGGCTACCGCCAACGAGGCCCGCCGTATGGCCGTGGCCTGGGTCTTCTTCAGATAGCCCAACGCCAGGTTTGCGTCGGCCGCTGCGGCCTTGATCAGGCCTAGCGCACGGATAAAGCTGCGCGGCAGGTGCAGGCCGGAGATGGGGAAATTGTCCACGGCACGCTGCGTCTGGGCGCCATACAGCGCCTTGGTTGGCACCTTGAGCTCGCCCATGCTGTCGTGTTCGATGCGGAACTGACTCATATCCTTGCGATTCCTGGCGTGAATGTTGGGGCGACTATAGGCCCGGCGTCGTTAGCGCGCCGCCAAGAGCGGGCCGGACGGGGTCTTGGGAGTCTGTTGTAAAATGAGCGCTTTCCCGCCTTTGGAACACCCCCCGATGTCCTCCCATGCCATGACCGCCCTGTCGCCGCTGGACGGCCGCTACGCCAGCAAGGTCGAAGCGCTGCGCCCGATCTTCAGCGAATTCGGACTGATGCACCGCCGCGTGCACGTGGAGATCGAGTGGCTGCTGGCCCTGGCCGCCGACCAGGGCATCGTCGAGCTGCCGGCGTTCTCGGCCGCGCAGATCGCCAAGCTCAAGGCGATCGCGGCGGATTTCAGTGTGGATGACGGTGCCCGCATCAAGACCATCGAGGCGACCACCAACCACGACGTCAAGGCGGTGGAGTACTTCATC
>DASXND010000131.1:0-5025 GCA_036495265.1 Dyella sp. | reverse complement strand
CTACAGCTTCACCTTCGGGCAGACGTCCGATAAGGGCAGCCTCATGGCCGGCCTGAACTACAACAAGCAGGACGGTGTGGAGTCGGCCAACCGCGCGTTCTCCAAGAATGCCCTGAGTCTCTCGGGCACCCAGGTCAACGTTGGTGGTTCGTCGTCGACGCCCGTGGGCCATATCCAGCTCACCCCGGCCCTTGCTAGCCAGTTCGGTTGCAAATATGTCTCGCTGAGCCCGGGTGGCAACAGCCAGGTCGTCACCAGCGCGAACTACCACTGCTATACGGTCAAAGACAAATACAACTACGCGTCGGTCAACCTGATCATGACCCCGCAGGAGCGGAGCGGCGGCTTCATCTTCGGTGACTACCGCCTGGGTGACCACGTCACGGCTTACGTGGATGCCATCTACCAGAAGACCTCGTCCAACTTCCAGTTGGCGCCGGCGGTCTATGGCACCGGAACGGGTGCGGTGATTGCGCAGGACAACGCGTTTAACCAGTTCGGCGCACCCTTCGCCATTCCTGCCACCAAGACGGACCCCTCCAGGGCCTTTGGCTCACGCCTGGTCTCGAATGGCTTCCGTCAAGCCTTCAATGGCAGGGACGACGCCCAGATCAATACGGGCTTCAAGGGTGACTTCACCGTTTGGGATAAGAACTGGAACTGGGACGCCGGCTTCAACTACGGCCACGAGAGCGCCGTCGCCACAACGGCCGGCCTGGTCGACCAGACCAAGCTGTACACGGGTTCCTCCACGATCGGTGCGGATGGTCTTGCGACCAGCCCGAACTGCGCCAGCGTGGTGCAGTGCCAGTTCAACCCATTCGACCAGAACGCGCCGGGTACTGTGGCAGCGATCAAGGCGGCCAATGTAACGGCGCCGTCCAATACCTACTTGATCGAAAAGACCTGGCACGCTGGTCTCAGTGGTGAAGTCTTCACCCTGCCGGCCGGTGGTGTGCAGCTCGCCGTCGGTGCCGAGTACCGCACGGAGTACGAGCGGTCCGTCCCCGCTCCGCAGCTCGTGGTGGATCCCACGACGGGCTCTTGCGTCCTGGGCAGCCAGTGTCTCAGCGCCATCCAGGGTGGCTACAACACCAAGGACATCTACGCCGAAACGTTCATCCCGATCCTGTCGGGCCTCCCGGGCGTGCAGTCGCTTAACCTGACCATCGGCGACCGTTATTCGCGGATCCAGACCTTCGGCAGCACGAACAACTTCAAGTTCGCGATCGAATACAAGCCATTCGACGACTTGCTGCTGCGTGGCACGATGGAAGATGTGTTCCGCGCGCCTTCCCTCAGCGAGCTCTACTTCGCGGGTTCTGACGCGCCGCTGATTCACACCGACCCGTGTACCGGTTTCACTGGTGCGCCGGCGGGCTCGCCGATGGCCCTGGCTTGCCAGAACGTGCCCACCAATGGCACGTTCACGAACAATAACGTAACGGCCCAGACCCAGGCGGGCACCCTCCTGCAGGGCGCACGCGTGGCCGGTTTCCCGGTCAAGCCGGAGCACGGCAAGTCGTATGACTTCGGTTTCGTGTACAGCCCGTCGTATGTGCCGGGCCTGTCCACCACGGTCGACTTCTGGCGCGTGCAGCTGCGTGACACCATCACCTCGATTGGCCTGCAGAGCTTGCTCAACCTGTGCGCCGCTGGGTCGACTCAGTACTGCCAGTACATTCATCGTGATGGCGCTGGTCAGATTGCACCGTCGACGGTCGAGCCGACCGGCAACCTGGGTAGCCTGAGCACGTCCGGCATCGACTGGTCGGCGAACTACAAGCTGCCGCAGTTCTCGTTCGGTCAGTTCAACATCGGTGTCAACGCCACCTACCTGAAGTACTACTCCCAGGAAACGTCGCCGGGCGTGGCAGGCAATATCACCTACCAGAATGCCGGTCGCTTCCTGCCGTACGGTTCCGCGCAGTCGGCTGCCTGCCCGGATAACGTCGGCGTCTGTCTGTTCCCACGCTGGCGCGCACAGGGCTTCGTGGATTGGCAGATGGGTGGTTGGAGTGCCCAGTGGCGCATGCGCTACATCCATAAGTTCTCCAACGGTGGCGCCGCGGGTTCGATCTATGACACGTTCCCAGACGGCAATTCGGGCACGGTCCTGCACTACGGCTCGACGATCTACAACGACGTTTCGCTCGGCTACAACATCCTGCCGATCAACACCCGTGTGGACTTTGGCGTGAACAACATCTTCGACAAGCAGCCGCCGCTGCTTTACGCGAATAACACGCTCAATGCCAACACCGACCCGAGCGACTTCGACCTGATGGGCCGTTATTTCTTTGCTCGCGTGACGGTCAAGTTCTAACTAGACAGCAGAAGCGTTAACCTTGAGGGCCGCGTGATTCATTCACGCGGCCCTTTTTTATGGACCATCATGCATAACCTCATTCCCCAGGTCGCCGCCGCGCTGAACGCTGGCCAGCCGCAGCATGCCGAGCAGCTATGCCGGGCTGCGTTGCTCGAGCAGCCGCGCGATGAGAATTTCCTGTTGCTGCTGGCCATGAGCCTCCAGGCCCAGCAGCGTCTGCCCGAAGCCCTTCCCGTTTACGCCGAGCTAACGCGGATATGCCCGACCAGCAGTGTGCATTGGAATAACTACGCCACGGTCCTGGTCGATGCTGGCATGCCGGACGAGGCTCAGGCGGCCTATGCGAAAGCCATCCAGATGGATCCGCGCAATCTGCTTCCAAGGAATCAATTGGGGCTTTTGCTGATCGAGCGACGCGACTATCTGGCCGCCCGCAACGTATTGCTGGATGCCTTTGCGTTGGATCAGGAGTCTCCTGAGATACGCATTAATGCGGCAAGGGCGTGCTGTCTTTGCCAGGATGACGATGGTGCTATCAGGTTGCTGAGACCCTGGCGTAGCTGGCAGCCTATGCACAACGACGAGCTTCAGGTGAGCTTGGCCCAGGTACTGACGCTGAAGAACGACGTCCCCGCAGCGGCCGAGTTGCTGGAGGACGTGCTTGCCAGGCAGTCGGGTCACCTGGACGTGAGGCTCCTGCTGGCCAACCTCTATGAGCGTCTCAATCGCTTAGCCGATGCCGAGGCGACGGTCTTGCCGGTCGTGGCGATGGGAGCCGGTGCGACCGACGCCCAGCGCAACGATGCCGACCATTTGCTGGCGTCCCTGGCGTTGCGCAGGAGCGACCTGACGGGCGCCAGGCAACTGTTGGAGCGATGTGGACCGCAAGGCGACGACGACTTTCCCCATTACTTCCTGCGGGCTGCCGTGTGCGACAAGCAAGGGGATACGGAACTGGCGATGCAAGCCCTGCACGAAGCGCACCGCCTGGAGGGCAGGGAGAGGCGCTTCGTTTCGCCGGAGTATTTCACGCCCGACTCGCCCGCCATGCCGGTGGACGCTCCGGGAGTGACTGCCGAGCAGTATGCCCGCTGGCCTCAGTTCATAGCGCCCGAGGCGCCCGACTCGCCGATCTTTGTAGTGGGTTTCCCGCGCTCGGGCACCACCTTGCTCGAGCAGATGCTGGACGCGCATCCTGGCCTGCAATCCATGGACGAGAACCCGTTCTTCAATCGTCTTGCCACCACCTTGCGCAATCACGACCCACGTATCCTTGAAGACCTCAGCGTATTGCGGCAGTACGACTGCGACGAGCTGCGCAAGAGTTACCACGCGATGGTGGCCGAGCGCATTTCGCGCCGCCCGGAGACACGGCTGATCGACAAGAATCCGCTGAACATGCAGTGGCTGCCGATGATTCATCGCCTGTTTCCCGAAGCGAAGATCATCCTGGCGCTGCGTCATCCCTGCGACGTCGTCCTCAGCTGCTATATGCAGAGTTTCCGCTCCAGTGGCCTGGCGGCCGCCTGCAGCACGCTCGAACGTCTGGCACACGCTTATGTGGAGACGATGACGCGCTGGCTTGAGCAGGTAAGCATTATCCAGCCGACGGTAATGGTGTCGCGTTACGAGGATCTGGTGACGGACTTCCCGCAACAGGCTGCGCGCATCGCGCAGTTCCTCGAGCTGGAGGATGCTTCGCCGATGCTGCGCTTCGACCAGCATGCCCGCAACAAGACCTATATCGGTACGCCGAGCTACTCACAGGTGATCGAGCCGGTGAATCGCAAGGGCATGGGTCGCTGGCACAAGTACCAGGGCCATATCGAACCGATACTGCCGATCCTTGAACCGATGTTGCGCCACTGGGGATATTCCACCGAAGTGAGCAGCTGAATCTCCCGTTTCCCTGCCGACGATCCGCTCGAGACCCCGGCAGTCCAGTCAACACGCTCGCATCAGCGTTCGGGAATCCGTAGCAGCGCCGGCAGATACGGCGCGTAATCGCGCCAGCGCCCGGCCGAACGGGTATGCACCGGCTGGCGGGCCTGCCACGCACTGGCCGTGCTGATGCCGCGGCTTTCCCGCGTGGGGTCGATGGACGCCGCGGGTAAGCCCAGCCATTCGGCCAGCGCCGCCATGCCAGCGTCAGGCGCGGCCACGAGTGCTTCGTAATGCACGGTACGGATCGAGTCGGGATAGCGTTCGCACCAATGCGCCATCAGGCGACGGCAACCCTGGATCACCGTGGCGATGTCGTTGAAGTCGTAGGCGTAGTCGTGTGCGCGGTCATGGAACGATTGCGACCATAGGGACAGCGCGGTATCGCGCGCATCGCGTTGGCAATGGATGATGCGTGCATTCGGCCACAGCGCCATGATCAGGTCGACGTGCAGCAGATTCAGCGGTTGCTTGTCGACGAACCAGGACGCGTTCGAGTCGTCCTGTAGCAGCTGTGCGGCATAGCGCGCGGCCGCTTCCTCGAACGGCTCGCGCTGGCTCGGTGACGCCAGCGAAAGTCGCTGCGCCATCACCTCCAGCCAGCCCAGCTCACCGCGATTGCATACGTGTGGGTGACGTGCGAGCAGTTCTGCCAGCAGTGTCGTGCCGGAGCGCGGCACGCCCACGATGAATACCGGTGTCCAGTCGGCGGGCGCGGGCAACGTCCATGGATAGGCAGGGGCGGCCAGGCGTGC
>DASXND010000130.1:0-6794 GCA_036495265.1 Dyella sp. | reverse complement strand
TACGGCATGCCGGGCTTGACCATCACGGCATCGGCGCCTTCGCTGATGTCGAGTTCGATTTCGCGCAGCGCTTCATCGCTGTTGCCGACATCCATCTGGTAGGTGTGCTTGTTGCCCTTGCCCAGGTTCGCCGCCGAGCCCACCGCGTCGCGGAACGGGCCATAGAACGCCGACGCGTACTTGGCCGAATAAGCCAGGATGCGCGTGTGGATATAACCGGCACCTTCCAGCGCATCGCGAATCGCGCCAATGCGGCCATCCATCATGTCCGACGGCGCCACGAAATCCATGCCCGCCTCGGCCTGCGCCAGCGACATCTTGATCAGGGCCTCGATGGTCGGCTCGTTCATGACGTAGCCGTCGCTGTCGATCAGCCCGTCCTGCCCATGGGTGGTGTACGGGTCGAGCGCCACATCGCCGATCAGGCCCAAGTCCGGATACTTCGCCTTCAAGGCACGCGTGGCGCGCTGCATGAGACCCTGCGGATTCCACGCTTCGCGCGCATCCTCGGTTTTCACCGAACCACCGGGCGCGGGAAACAAGGCGAGCGCTGGTATGCCCAGGCGCACGCATTCGCCCGCCAGCTTCACCAATTCGTCGATGGACAGGCGCTCGACGCCCGGCATCGACGGCACCGGCTCGCGCTGGCCCTCACCCTCGATGACGAAGGCGACCATGATCAGGTCGCTGGGCAGCAAGGTGTGCTCGCGCATCAGGGCACGGGAGAAGGCATCGCGACGCATGCGACGCATGCGGACGGCGGGGAAGCTCATGGGCGGACTCTCGCGTAAGACATCAGACCATTTTAGCGCCACTCGCGCTGGCTGCCGCTAAGGCCGCTCGACGCAGACGCTGAGACCACCAAACCGCACCATCCATGAACGGCGCCGCCGCGTATCACCCAACTGACACGTTTGCCCATGCAGTCTGTCCCCGCCCACCAAGGAGTCCCATCCATGAGCACGACTTCCGCCCGTCGCAAGCATTGGCCCCTGGCCGCTCAGGCCCGTTACCTCGGCCCGCACGAAGGCACGGAGCCTATCGACGTCACCGTGGTGCTGCGCCGGCGCGGCGACCAGCCCATGCCCACCGCATGGCCACACAAGTCGGTGCTCCGACGTGAGGATTTCGGCGCGCAATGGGGTGCCGATCCCGCCGACGTGGACAACGTGCGCGGCTTCGCGCGGCAGCACGGGTTGCAGGAAACCGCATGCGAACCGCATCGACGCGTGGTTCATCTGCGTGGCACGCCGCAGGCGCTGCAGCAGGCGTTCGGCGTGACCCTGGGGCGCTATCAGTTCGATGACGGTGGCGCGGTGATGCTCGGCTGCCACGGCCAGCCGACCTTGCCGGCCGATCTCTCAACGCGAGTGATCGCCGTGCTCGGCCTGGACAAGCGGCCCGTGGCGCGTCCCCACTTCCGCCGACCCGCGGCGCAACCGTCGGTAACCTATACGCCATTGCAGCTTGGCCAGCTCTACGATTTTCCGGCCAACACCGATGGCAGCGGCCAGACCGTGGCCGTGCTGGAATTGGGCGGCGGCTACACCCAGGCCGACTTCACCCAGTACATCCAGGGGCTCGGCATCAGCAAGGTGCCCAGCGTTACCCAGGTATCGGTGGCCGGCGGCACCAGTCAGACCGGCAGCGATGCCGACGGCGAAGTGATGCTGGACGTGGAAGTGGTCGGCTCGCTCGCGCCGGGCGCCGCCATCGCCCTGTATTTCGCGCCGAATACCGACCAGGGTTTCTACGAAGCCATCTCGCAAGCCGCCCACGACACCACCAACCACCCTTCGGTCATCTCGATCAGCTGGGGCGGCCCCGAAGACAGCTGGGCGGCAGCCTCGCTCGCCGCCATGGAATCCGCCTTGCAGGACGCGGCGGCACTGGGCGTCACCGTCACCGTGGCCTGTGGCGACAGCGGCTTCACCGACGGCGAAAGCGATGGCAAGCCGCACGTCGACTTTCCCGCCTCCAGCCCCTACGCCCTGGCCTGTGGTGGCACCAAGCTCGTTGCCACTGCCAGCGCCATCCAGAGCGAGATCGTGTGGAACGAACTGGCGAGCAACGAAGGCGCCACCGGTGGCGGCGTCAGCGCCAGTTTTGCCCTGCCCAGCTGGCAGAGCTCATCGAAGGTGCCCAAGGGTGCCAACAACTTCGTGGGCCGCGGCGTGCCGGACGTCGCCGGTAACGCCGATCCGACCACGGGCTACCAGGTACGCGTGGATGGCACCGACGAAGTCATCGGCGGCACCAGCGCGGTGGCCCCGCTATGGGCTGCGTTGATCGCGCGCTTCAACCAGCAACTCGGGCATAGCCTCGGCGATCCGCATGCAGCGCTCTATGGCATTGGCGAAAGCGCGTTCAACGACATCACCGTGGGCGACGACGGCTACTTCAAGGCGGCCAAGGGCTGGGACGCCTGTACCGGCCTGGGTACGCCAAAGGGCACGGCGCTGCTTACGGCGCTGGTGGCCATGGCGCCGGGCGCCGCCTGACGGATTGTTAGCGACGCTCGAAGAGACCTTCGAGCGTTCCGCGCGCAAGCAGTTTCCCCTTTAGTGCCTCAACCAACTCATCGCGGCGCGCACCCTGCTCGAGTCCGGACGGCCGACCCAACGCGAACAGCTGGAACACGTAGCGATGTGTGCCGTGCCCTGGCAGGGCGCGCGGCCCGCAATAGCCAAGGTGGCGAAAGGTAGTGAGACCGAACACGCACGGTGCGCCATCAAGCGCGCTCAACGCACCATCTTCCAGGCGGTTCAAAGAAGGATCGATGCCTGCAGCGATCAGATGAACAAACGGTCGCCGCAACGGTGCGTCCGGGTCCTCCATCACCAGTACCAGCTCCACCGTAGCTGGCGGCAATGCCGACCATGCCAATGCGGGGGATACATTGGCACCCACGCCTTCACCGGCGTATCGGACAGGAATGGTTCCCCCCGCGGCGAAAGCCGGACTCGCGAGCTGCAATGCTTCCTCTCCGGATGCCACCGGCAACTCATGGCAAAGCAGGCGCCGATCACCGGCGCGGCGTCCGCGCAGCAAGGTACCGAGAAGACGTGCAATCACTTGGGTGACGCCATGCCGTGAGGGGACGACAAGAGAACCACAGCACGGCGCTCCTGCTCCAGTGCCGCAAATTCAGGTCTCCTCAGCCACCACATTGCGCAAGATGCCGATACGCTCAATGTCGACTTCACAGATATCGCCGGCCTTCATGTATACAGGCGGCTTGCGCGCATAGCCCACACCCGATGGCGTACCCATGACAAGCACATCGCCCGCGTCCAGCGTCATCGCCTCGCTGAGCAAGGCGATGGTCTGCGCCACGCCAAAGATCATGTCGCTGGTCGACGCGCGCTGCATGACGATGCCGTTGAGACGCGTCTCCAGCATCAAGCCCGTCGCGCCCAGCGGCAGTTCGTCCGCCGTGACCACCCACGGGCCGAACGCGCCCGTGCCGTCAAAGTTCTTGCCCACCGTCCATTGCGGCGTGAGCAACTGGTAATCGCGGATCGAGCCGTCGTTGAAGACGGCGTAGCCAAAGACGTGATCTAGTGCCGTCGCCTGCGAGATGTGCCGTCCCCCGCGGCTGAGTATCACCGCGAGCTCGCCCTCGTAATCGAACTTGTCCGAGACACGCGGGCGGATCAGGTGCTGGCCATGGCCGATCAGGCTGGAGGCAAAACGCGCGAACAGTGTGGGATAGGTGGGCGGCTCGAAGTCGAACTCGTGGGCATGGTCGCGATAGTTCAGGCCAAGGCAAACGATCTTGCCGCTCTGCCCGCAAGGTGGAAGAAACGTGACGGCGGCGAGATCGACGCTTTCACCGGTACGTAGGCCGTCGGCGGCGCGGACCAGCTCGCCAGCACTCAGGCGGGCCAGCGACGCGACCGAACCAGGATAGGCGGCCTCACCTACGTAGCGCGCCCGATAGCCTTCGGCGGTATCGATGGCCACGCCTTCGCGGTCGCCTTTGATGAAACGCAGGAATCGCATCACGGCTCTCCTCTGAGGAAGCTCCACACTTTAGAACGGGTACGCACCCATCGCACGCCAATCGTCACCAGGCCGAACGGCACTGCACGGACTTAAACCTTTGGTACAGGATGCTGCATCGCATCGGCAGGCGACCGTTGCGACGTATGGCGATTCCAAATGGATTGGGGCATCACCGATGGTCGTGCATCTACCCAGACGTCGTTACCGTAGTTCGTCGCGCACCTTGACGATGTGCGGCACCCTGTTGGTCATTCTGGCCCTGAACGCCTGCTCCAGCGCGGGAAAGACTGAAACCTCGGATGCAGGACGCAGCAAGGCACTGCACACGCTGTTCGACAGCCAGATGCCGAAGCTACTGGCCGACAACGGCGTACCGAGCGTTTCGATTGCGCACATAGAGAACGGCAAGCTGGTGTTCGTGGCGGCCTACGGGTCGCAAAGCCCCGGCGTGCCGGCCACCGATGCAACGCTCTACAACGTGGCATCGCTGACCAAGCCGGTGACCGCGCAAGTCATGCTGCGCCTGGTCTCCGCGGGCAAGATCTCGCTGGATGAGCCGATGTACACCTACTGGCTCGATCCGGACATCGCCAAGGACGGGCGCGCCAAGCTGCTGACGCCGCGCTACTCGCTAAGCCATCAAACCGGCTTTCCCAACTGGCGCCGGATGACCGGCGGGGTACTGACGTTCAAACGGCCACCGGGCCAGGCCTTTGGTTACTCGGGCGAAGGCTACGAGTACGTGAAGCGCTTTGCCGAGAACAAGCTGCAGACACCGTTCGAGACCCTGGCGGAGGCCCAGGTCCTGCAACCACTCGGCATGACCGACACCGCGTATACAGGCCGCCCCTGGTTCAAGGGACGCATTGCGGTGCCCACCAATGCGCAGGGCAAGGCGCTCGAACCCGAGATCGCCGAAAAAGCCTATGCGTCCGACATGCTCTACACCACCGCACGCGACTACGCGAAGTTCATGCAAGCCGTGCTCGACAACACCGGCCTTACGCCCGCCGTGGCGCAGGAGCGCATCCGCATCCAGGTCAGCGAACAGATTCCGACGTGCATGCCGATCAAGGCGGGCTGCGCCGATGGGGAAGGCATGGGGCTCGGCTGGGAGGTGATCCGCTTCGGCGAAGACACCTATCTTATGCACAGTGGTTCCGACGAAGGCGTCGCCACCCTGGTCTATCTCAGCCTGAAGCATCGCAACGGCACGGTGATCCTCACCAATAGCGATAACGGCAAGAAACTCATGCTACCCATCCTCGACCTGATCGGCAGCGACCCCACGCTGATTGCTTGCTTGCGCAATGAGACCTGCTGAGGCATCGGGGACTTCAAATGACCTCTCACAACGTTCGTCATCCCAACGGCTCTCAACAGCCGAAGGGCTGGTCAAGCTGGGATCCAGCGCCTCTACAGCCTTGCGCCAAACCCCAAGTCCAAGTCACTGGATCCCAGCCTTCGCTGGGATGACGAGCGAGAGGGATGACGAGCGAGGGGAATGACGTACCCGGGGAAGCTTTTCGAGGTGCCCATGATGGGTCCTGCCAACGGACTCCCAACCCGATATCGAGCGACCATGGATGCCCACCTTTCGGCTCACCGAGAACACCTCATACAAGGCAGGCGGCTCGCCTACCGCACGGCTGGAGACGAGGACGGCGAGCCGGTCGTACTCATCCACGCGTTCGCCAGTCAATCCACCAGTTGGGCCGAGGTGGCCGGCGCGCTCGCGCGGCGGGAATTCCGGGTCATCGCCCCGGATCTTCGCGGCCATGGGCGCAGCGCCTGGGCCGATAGCTACGCGCTGGAGGAGTTCGAGCACGACCTGATCGACTTGCTCGATGCACTCCAGCTGCAGCGTATGAGCCTGGTCGGTCACTCGCTGGGCGGGCACCTCGCCCTGCGACTGGCCATGCGCCTGCCCGAGCGCATCGACCGACTGGTGATCGAGGCCGCACCGGTGCCACCCCGAGATGCGGCCGATGCGCTACTGCTCCGAGCCATGCAGGCAAAGCCCTCATGGTGGAGGTCCGCCCAAAGACTGGGTGCCGCACACGTGGCTCGACTCTGGCTGCTCAGGGCATTCGACTTTCGCTCGGCGCGCACGGTGCTGCCGGCGCTGCGCTCGCCGATGCCGCACTGGTGGCAAGGGCTCGGCACAGTGGATTCACCCTGCCTGTTGCTGGCCAGCCACAATGATGGCGCTGTCACGCAGCGAATCGGCCTGCTCTCCGCACAGCTCGCCAACGCCAGCACCCACTACCTCGGCAGCGGTCACCGCCTGCACACGGAGCACGCGGAGGCGTTTCTGGATGTCGTGGTGCCGTTCCTGACCAGCAGGGCGCCGTTGCACGGGTGCATTTGTAAGGGCGCCCATCGAGGCTGACTCCGCCGGGCCATGGCACAAGTGAGTGGCCACCTTGAATATTGTCGCCATAGCCAGCGTGGCGACGTGCCGCGGCGCTTCGCACGGTGGCAGACATCACCAGGCTCCGCTTATGCTGGGTTCCAGCAATACTGGCGTCCGCCGCAACGAGCGCAATGGCTCATCCACTGCCCGTTACATACATCGGAGCACCATTCATTGAGCACACCCTCATCCACTGGCAGCCTAGCTTGCGTCGGCATCGGCATTACCTTGGGCTCGCACATCAGCCCGCTCGCCCGCAGCCATATCGAAAGCGCGGACGTCGTGTTCGCCGGCGTCTCTGACGGGATCGTCGAACTCTGGCTGCAGCAGATGCACGCGGACGTGCGCAGCCTGCAGCCTTACTATCAAG
>DASXND010000129.1:0-4333 GCA_036495265.1 Dyella sp. | reverse complement strand
GCCGGGGTTTTTCGTTTCATGACAGCTGCGGATTATTCGGCGCTGTCGGGCATATCGGCAGCGGGTTCAGCCGCTCCCTCTTCCCCTTCGCCGTTCTCCACTTCCGCATCGAGACGCACCACGCTGACCAGCGATTCGTCCGTTGGCAGGCGGATCAAAGTGACGCCCTGGGTGTTGCGGCTCAGCTGCGAGATTTCCGCCACACGCGTACGTACGAGCGTGCCCTGGTCGGAAATCAACATCAACTCGTGCGCTTCGGTCACCTGCGTGGCAGCCACCAGGGCACCATTGCGCTCCGAGCACTGGATGCCAATCACACCCTGCGTGCCACGACCCTTCTTCGGGAACTCGTCCAGCGTGGTGCGCTTGCCGTAGCCGCGCTGCGTCGCGGTGAGGATGTCACCCTCGGCGGCCACAATCAGCGAAACCACGTTTGCGTCTTTGGCCAGCTTCATGCCGCGCACGCCGGTGGCGGTACGGCCCATGGAGCGAACTTCCGACTCGTCAAAACGCACGGTCTTGCCGTTGGACGCAAACAGCAGCACATCGCTGTTGCCATCGGTGAGTTCCACGCCGATCAGCGCATCGCCTTCGTCCAGATTGATCGCGATCTTGCCCTTCTGCAGCTGGAACGCGAATTCCGTGAGCGGCGTCTTCTTCACCGTGCCCTGCCTGGTAGCGAAGAACACGAAGCGATCTTCGGTGTATTCGCGTACCGGCAACACGGCCTGCACCTTCTCGCCTTCGACCAGCGGCAGCAGGTTCACCATCGGCTTACCGCGCGCGTTCGGACCGGATTCCGGCATCTGGTAGACCTTGAGCCAGTACACGCGACCGATGCTGGTAAAGGCCAGCAAGGTGTCATGCGTATTGACCACCCACAGCTGCTCGACGAAATCCTCGTCCTTCAGTGCGGAGGCCGAACGTCCCTTGCCACCGCGACGCTGTGCGCGATACGTACTGGCCGGCTGGCGCTTCACGTAACCCGTGTGCGACAGCGTGACGACCACGTCTTCCGGCGCGATCAGGTCGAGCACATTGAGATCTTCCTGCGAATGCTGGATCTCGGTGCGACGCTCATCGCCAAACTCGTCCTTGATCACCTGCAGCTCGTCGCGGATCACCGAAAGCAGACGCGCGGGATCTTCGAGGATCTCGATCAAGCCACGAATGGTCTCGAGGATCTGGCGGTATTCGTCGGAAAGCTTGTCCTGCTCCAAACCCGTGAGGCGATGCAGGCGCATGGCCAGGATTTCCTGGGCCTGCACTTCGGACAACTGATAACCATCGCTCTTGAGGCCGTCGCGCGGGTCCATGTCTTCCGGACGCGAGGCTTCGGCGCCGGCTGCACCCAACAGCGCACCCACCATGCCGGGCTGCCACTTGCGCGCCAGCATGCGCTCGCGTGCTTCCTGCGGCGAGGCCGAATTGCGGATCAGCTCGATCATCTCGTCGATGTTGGCGAGCGCGACGGTGAGACCTTCCAGGATATGCGCACGCGCACGCGCCTTGCGCAGATCGAAGATGGTCCGGCGCGTCACCACTTCGCGACGATGACGGATAAACGCCTCAAGAATTTCCTTGAGGTTGAGCAGACGCGGCTGGCCGTCCAACAGGGCGACCATGTTGATGCCGAAGGTCACCTGCAGCTGGGTCTGCTGGAACAGGTTGTTCAGCACGACGTCGCCCATGGAATCGCGACGGATTTCGATGACCACGCGCATGCCGTCCTTGTCGGACTCATCGCGCAGCTCGCTGATGCCCTCGAGCTTCTTTTCCTTGACCAGCTCGGCGATCTTCTCGATCAGGCGAGCCTTGTTCACCTGGTACGGCAGCTCGTGGACGATGATCGTCTCGCGTCCGTTCGACTCAGTCTCGATCTCCGCCCGCGCACGCACCAGGATGCGGCCGCGGCCGGTGCGATAAGCCTCGATGATGCCGGAGGAACCGTTGATGATGCCCGCGGTGGGAAAGTCCGGACCCGGGATGTACTGCATCAGGTCTTCGATCGACAAGGTCGGATCGTCGATCAGGCCAATCGTGGCAGCAACCACTTCGGTGAGGTTGTGCGGCGGCACATTGGTCGCCATGCCCACCGCGATACCGGCCGAACCATTGATCAGCAGGGTCGGTACGCGCGTGGGCAGCACCAGCGGCTCGTGCTCGCTTTCGTCGTAGTTGGGTCCGAAGTCGACGGTGTCCTTGTCGATGTCGGCCAGCAGCTCCTGCGTAAGGCGCGACATGCGCACTTCGGTGTATCGCATCGCTGCGGCGTTGTCGCCGTCGACCGAACCGAAGTTACCCTGGCCATCGACCAGCATGTAGCGCAACGAAAATGGCTGCGCCATGCGCACGATCGCGTCGTAGACCGAAGCGTCGCCGTGCGGGTGGTATTTACCGATCACGTCACCGACCACGCGGGCCGATTTCTTGTACGCCTTGTTCCAGGCATTGCCCAGTTCACTCATGGCGAACAGGACGCGGCGGTGGACCGGCTTGAGACCATCGCGTACATCAGGGAGGGCGCGTCCCACGATCACGCTCATGGCGTAATCGAGATAACTCTGACGCATCTCGTCTTCGATATTGACGCGAATGACTTCTTTGGCGAGTTCTGCCATCAATCGGCTTCCGTGATGATGAGAAAGGTCGCCCTGCACTCGCCTCATGCGAGTGCGTCAGCGACCTTGGAGGCAACCTCAGAAGTGTAACACGTTTGTCGCCAGATTCACAGTATTTTCACATTGCAAATCAATGACTTACGTCGGCGTCTTGGCATCCTTGAAAAGCATGCCGCGGGCTGTCGCGAAATTGACCAGCGCGGCGGTCGCCGAACTCGCCGCCACGGCCAGCGCCGGCCAGCGGACCAGCGGCGGATAGGCCAACAGAATCGCCGCGTAGGCGCCGTAATTGACGACCGCGCCCACGCTCATCAGGGCAATCCAATGCAGCCATTCCGCGTGCAGGGAGCGCCCGCTGCTGCGTTGCGCGAACGTGTAACGACGGTTCCACAACCAGGTGGCGGTAGCCGCCGCAAGGAACGAAAGAATACGCGCGAGGTAGGGATTCCAGTGCGCGAAACTCACCAGAGCCTGCACGCCACCGGCATCGACCACCAAGCCGATCACGCCGCCCACCGTGAACATCAAAACCTGGCGACGCAGACTCATCGACCGAACAGCGCCTGCATGGCCAGCGTGTTCGGCCGCTCAATCACGCCGCGCTCGGTGACGATGGCATCGATCAGATCCGCTGGCGTCACGTCGAATACGGGATTCCACGCTTCGGCACCATCGACCACGGTACGGCGCCCGGCCACGGAAAGCAGCTCCGCCGCGTCGCGCAGCTCGATCTCGATCTCCTCGCCCGACGCAGTGGCCATGTCCACCGTCGAGGACGGCGCGACCACCATGAACTTCACGCCGTGGTGGCGCGCGGCAATGGCCAGCTGATAGGTGCCGATCTTGTTCGCGGTGTCGCCATTGGCGGCGATGCGATCGGCACCCACGATCACCCACTGCACCGCACCGGAACGCATCAGATGCGAGGCGGCGGAATCGGCGATCAGCTTGGCCGGAATCCCGTCGCGCACCAATTCCCACATGGTCAGGCGCGCGCCTTGCTGCCAGGGGCGCGTCTCGCCCGCGAAAACCTGTTCGATACGGCCGCTCGCCACGCCTGCGCGAATTACGCCCAACGCCGTGCCGTAACCAGCCGTGGCGAGCGAGCCGGTATTGCAGTGCGTAAGGACGCCCGAATGCGGCGCGATCAGCCCTGCGCCCAATTCACCCATGTGGCGATTGGCGGCAAGATCCTCGTCCTGAATGGCCTGCGCTTCGCGCTCGAGCGCGGCGGCATCGGCGCCGGCAAAGATGCGCGCCTTCATGCGATCTAGCGCCCACATCAGGTTCACTGCGGTGGGGCGCGCCGCGCGCAGCATCGTCAACGCCGCATCGAGCGACTCGCCCTGCTTGGCAGCAAGTACGACACCCCAAGCAGCGGCAATGCCAATCGCGGGTGCGCCGCGGACGGCCAAATCCTTGATCGCCTGGGTCACCTGCGCAGCGCTGGCGCAGTCGATCCAACGCTCTTCCTGCGGCAACAAGCGCTGGTCCAGCAGGCGCAAAAGATCGCCTTGCCACTGGACGGCGCGGATGCGGTCGTAACGGTCGTAATCCATGTGTCGTGCTACTCGATGAAAAGCAAAGTCGGGTAAAGCGGAAGCGGCAGCGAAACCGCCGCCAAAAACTCAGGGCGCCTCAGGCATGACCACCCAAAGAATCAGGTAGATCAGCACACCCGAGCCACCCATCAGGGTGAGCAGGATCCAGCC
>DASXND010000128.1:0-8472 GCA_036495265.1 Dyella sp. | reverse complement strand
TGGTCGGCCACCATGGAGCAGCCACGGCAGGCATGCTCGGGCCAGCCGAACACGCCTGGCTCGAAGAAGGCACGGTAGACGATGAGCTGACGGCGCCCGTCGAACAAGTCGAGCAGGCTCGCCTTGCCCGCAGGTCCGTCGAACGCATACTCCTTCTCCACGGCCAGCCACGGCATCCGCCGGCGCTCGGCGGCCAGCGCGTCACGAGCACGGGTCAAGGCCTTCTCCTTCACGAGCAACTGCGCGCGCGCCGCCTCCCACTCCCGCGGTGACACGATCGGTGGCGTGCTCATGGCGAGCTGTCCGCGTTTCCGCTCGTTCTCAGGTGAGGTAATCATGGCTCAGCAACCTCCTAATGTTGGGCGACGTCCGGTGCCTTCGGGCTGAAGCGAGATTTCCTTCTGCTCATCGCCGGCTGTGGGTCACGCAATCGTTTTAGCGCCAAGCATCCAACCGTGGGAGTGACAAGTGTGACGGGATTCCGATGGGCTCGCTGATCATGGCCGCAGCCGGTGGTCTCATCGGCGCACTGAACCGGATCGCCTTGCGCGGACGGTTGCCGCCAAAGGTCTTTTCAATCATGAGTTCCCGCACTTGGCGGACGGTGACATCACGCCACGCCAATTTGGCCAAGCCCGCTTGGCCCCACTTTCGACCCTAAAAGTGGGGGGACGTCGTAGCTTGTTGAACGCCATCATCCTTGGGTCCGTAGTGTTCGGCAGCTACCTCGGCGAGCACGACGTCGTCCCATAGGAAGATGTTTACGGCCAATCCTGAGATCCTCCCGTTAGCGTTAATTAAAAAGCCGCGCATGTTGCGCGGCTTTTTCGTTACCGAAGTACTGATCGATCGCCGCACCAACAACCCTGCGCGCCGGCAGCCATCCTCAGCCCGTTGCTTGAGGCGAACCCAGTCGTGCCACCGGGCGGCTGGGAAATGCATGCCGCAAGATGCGCCATATCACCTGGCCAAACTGCTTGGGCAGCGATCCCGTGTTGTAGTGCTGGCCGTAGCGCGCGCAAATCTCGCGTACCTCGACCGCCATCGCCGCGTAGCGATTGGCCGGAATGTCGGGGTAGAAGTGGTGCTCGACCTGGTGACTCAGATTCCCAGACATCAGGTTCATCAACCAGCCACCGGTAAGGTTGGATGAACCTCCCAACTGGCGCAGATACCACTGGCCACGCGATTCACCTTGTACCGAGTCCTTGGAAAAAACCTCGGCATCCGCCGTGAAGTGCCCACAGAAAATGATGGTGTACGTCCAGATATTGCGCAGCACGTTGGCGACCACGTTGCCAAGCAATACCGGCAGAAAGAACGGCCCAGCCAACAACGGGAAAAGCACGTAGTCCTTCAGCAGCTGTCGAGCCATCTTGCGGCCCACCGGGCGAAACTTCTCGCGTAGTTGCGCCGTCGTGACACGCCCGGTGAGCCATCGACCCAGACGCAGATCCTGGATGGCAACACCCCACTCAAACAAGAGCGCGAAGATCACGGCAATCACCGGCTGCGCGAGATAGAACGGCCTCCAGCGCTGCTCGGGAAACAGACGCAGCAAGCCATAGCCGATGTCATCGTCCATGCCGCGGACGTTGGTCCAGGTGTGGTGGCTGTAGTTGTGCGTCTTGCGCCAGTTATCGCTGGTGCCGGCGATATCCCATTCGTAGGTGCGGCCATTCAACGCCGGATCACGCATCCAGTCATATTGGCCGTGCATCACGTTGTGACCCAGCTCCATGTTTTCCAGGATCTTGGACAACGCCAGCAACAGCGTGCCGGCGATACAAGCGGGCCATAGCACGGCATGCACGAAGGCACCGCCGATCGCGCCGATCATCAGCAACAGGCGCCCAGCGAAACCCGTATAGCGCACGGCGGCAACGATGCGGCGGATGTAATTGGCATCGCCCTGCCCCAGCGTGGCGACGGTGCGGGTGCGCAACGCATCCAGTTCAGCGCCGAAGTGGCCGAGTTCTGCGCTAGTCAGCTTGCGATTGCGGGAATGACGGGACATAGGTTGGCTGGTCACAGGTCAAGGACAAGGTCGCTGCTGGCGCTGCTGATGCAGAGCCGCAATGCGGAAACGGGTTCGTGCTCCAGCTCGCCGGTGCGCAGGTTGCGGGTCGCGCCAGAGCGCTTGCCGCATGCGCAGGTGTTGCAAATACCCATACGGCAGCCGGATGCCGGGGTAATGCCTGCCGCCTCCAGCGCGGTCAGCAACGCTGTGCCGCGGGGTACGCTCACTGTCTGCTGACTGGCGGCAAGCGTGATTCGCACGCTGCCCTGATCGTCAAAGTCAAAAGCGGGAGGCGTGAAAGCTTCTGCATGAAACGAGCGCGCCTGCGAGGCCGTTTCCGCTCGTGCGCTTTGCACAAAGCCATCAGGCCCGCAGGCATAGACATGCCGAGCCCGCAGATCGGGTACCAAGCTCGTCCACGGGATATCGCTTAGGTGTCCCTCCCCCTCATCGCCGGCCGCAGCCACGTCGCGAGTCAGGAAGAAGTGCACCCGGAAGTTGGGGTGTCTGGTTGCCAGCGCCCGCAACTCGTCGACAAAGCAACGTTCATCCCTATGCCGCACCCAATACAACAGGGTCAGCGGTACCGGCATCCCGCGCGCGGCCAGCTCGCGAGTCATGGCGATCAAGGGAGTAATGCCGCTACCGCCAGCGAGGAACAGCCAAGGGCTATCCAAAGTATCGGGGAAGACCATGTCGCCAAAGGCCGGGCCGATTTCCAGCACATCGCCGATCCGCGTGGCATGGCAAAGGTGCTGGCTGAGCCGACCGCCCTCGATCGCCTTGACGGTAATAGCCAGGCGACCGTCTGCTCGAGGCGTCTCGGTCAGGCTGTAACTCCGGCTGACCCGCGTGCCATTGATCTCGGCTCCCACATGGAGATGCTGACCCGGCCGAAAGCCATCCCAAAGGCGATTGGGCTGTAGCAACAGCGAGAACGCATGGCTCGATTCACGCCGGTGCCCCACGACCCGAGCCAGGGGGCGATCCCAGGACCACGCCGGACTGATCCGCGAAGCCCAAAAATTGGCGACCTTTGGTGGCGCCCAATAGCCAGCCAGGCGCCGTGCCAGACGGGACAACCGAGGGATGGGCAGACTCGAAGAGGTGTTCATGCCCCAGATTATACAAACGCGCGCACATTCGTCTATACACATGTATATTATTTCGCGACTGGTATGCTCTCCCCCTTTTACAGCGTGGTTCATGCCCATGGGCCAGACCGAACCGTCCTCTGAAACCACTATCGGCGCCGGCCGCCGGGCGTCGATCTCGCGCGACGACCTTCTGGCCGCAGCCTTGCGCCTCCTGGGGCCGCACCGCAGCGTCTCCAGCCTGAGCCTGCGTGAGGTCGCGCGCGAGGCCGGTATCGCCCCCAACAGCTTCTACCGGCAGTTCCGCGATATCGACGAACTGGCGGTCGCCCTGATCGACCTCTCAGGCCAGTCGCTCCGCAAGATCGTGGGTGCGGCGCGTCATCGCGCGGTGAGTGGCCGCAGCATCGTGGAGGGCTCGGTCGAGGCATTTATCGAGCAGGTGCGCGCCGATGACCGGTTATTGCACGTGCTGCTGCGCGAGGGCACCGCCGGCTCGGATGCATTCAAGCGCGCGGTGGATCGCGAACTGACGTTCTTCGAGGAAGAACTGCGCACCGACCTGATCCGCCTGTCTTCGGCAAACAACGTGACACTCCACGAGCCGGCCCTGGTCGCCAAGGCCATCACTCGCCTGGTGTTTGCGATGGGTGCAACGGCGCTGGATTTGCCCAGCGAACGGGACCCTGAGCTGATTGCTCAACTCACCCAGATGGTGTTGATGATCATCGTCGGCGCACGCACCCTGGCATCCGATACGAAATAGACGGCCGCCGTGGTCGCCGCCACGGCACCCCATGGGCCATGCATTGCATCGGGCTGGCGCCAATGAGGCGCGAGCTCGATGCCGCGGCGCGGCGCCTGGTCACCCACCATGGCAAGGGCGGCCTTCCCCCGGCGCAAGTAGGGCATCCTTGTTGAAAATTCTATTCGTGGGCGCCGGCCCAAGATAACGGTCTAGTTAGAACCTTTACTACGGAGTTGGAATTTCTATGGGGTCTTACCATCCCGGCACTCCCTAGCTAGATCATTCCACCGTCACCGACTTGGCCAGATTGCGCGGCTGATCGACATCGGTACCGCGCAGCACGGCCACGTGATAGGCGAGCAACTGCAGTGGCACGGTGAACACGGCTGGCGCGATGAAGTCGCCGCCACCATTGATGCGCAAGGTGACGCCACGCGCATGGTTGCCTTCGAGGCTGGCCTCGCCATCGGCGAACACGATCAACTCGCCGCCACGGGCACGCACTTCCTGCAGGTTGGACTTGAGCTTGTCCAGCAGCGGGCCGCTTGGTGCTACGGCAATCACCGGCATGTCCTCGTCGACCAGCGCCAGCGGACCGTGCTTGAGTTCGCCGGCGGGATACGCTTCGGCATGGATGTAGGAGATTTCCTTGAGCTTGAGCGAGCCCTCCAGCGCGACCGGATATTGCGCACCGCGCCCGAGGAACAGCGCGTGCTGGCGGTGAATCAGGTGCGCCGATAGTTCGATGATCTGCGGCTCCAGCTTGAGCGCATCTTCAAGGGCGCGCGGCAGGTGTTGCAGCTGCGTGCACAGGTCCACATAGCGCGCGCGATCCAGGCCGCGCTGTTGCGCCATATGCAAGGTGAGCAGGGCGAGTGCCGCCAACTGGGTCGTGAATGCCTTGGTCGACGCCACGCCGATTTCCGGGCCAGCCCGGGTCATCAGCTTGAGATCGGCCTCGCGCACCACCGACGACTCGGGCACATTGCAGATGGCCAAGGTGCCCAGATAGCCGCGGCGACGAGACTCGCGCATGGCCGCCAGAGTGTCCGCCGTTTCGCCCGACTGCGAAATGGCCACGAACAGCGTGCCATCGGGCACCACCGCTTCGCGATAGCGATACTCGCTGGCCACTTCGACACTGACCGGAAGTCGCGCGTACTCCTCGATCCAGTACTTGGCGACCATGCCTGCGTGATAGCTGGTGCCGCAGGCAATGATATGCAGGCCACGCACGCGCGACAGCAGTTCATCGCCGCCCACGCCGAAGATATTGGGCAAGACGCCGTGTGGACCGATGCGCGCTTCGAGCGTTGCTGCCACCGCATGCGGCTGCTCGAAGATCTCCTTCTGCATGTAGTGGCGATACTCGCCACGCTCCACCGCATCCGCCGACAACTCGCTTTCGTGCATGGAACGCTCGACGCGCTGACCGTCGAGACCGAAGATCGCCACGCTGTCGCGCGTGATCTCGGCAACGTCGTCCTCGTCGAGATAGATGATCTTGTTGGTGACCTGGATCAGCGCCTGCGCATCGGAACCCAGGAAATGCTCGCCAATACCTACGCCAATCAGCAGTGGCGCGCCATGGCGCGCACCGATGACCCGGCCAGGCTCCTTACTGCTGATCACCGCAATCGCGTACGCACCCTCAAGTTCACGCACCGTCGCCATCACCGCGTCGCGCAGGCTCAGGCCCGCCTCTACATGCTCGTTGATCAGGGCGGCCATGACCTCGGTATCGGTCTCCGAAGTAAACACGTAACCGCGCGCTTGCAGGTCGGTACGCAGGCTGGCGTAGTTCTCGATGATGCCGTTGTGCACCAGCGCCACGCTGCCGGCCATATGCGGATGTGCATTCGCCTCGTTCGGCACGCCATGCGTGGCCCAGCGGGTGTGTGCGATGCCGGTGCCACCAGGGAAGGGTTCGGCCAGGTACAGCGACTCCATCTCGCGCACCTTGCCCTTGGCGCGAACGCGGTGAATCTCGCCGCGATCCAGCACGGCCACGCCGGCTGAGTCGTAACCGCGATATTCCAGCGCCTTCAGGCCGGCGATCAAGAGCGGCGCCACATCACGCTGGGCGGCAGCGGCAACAATTCCACACATCGACATATCCTCCTTAGTGAAACACGGGCCTCGTGCCCGTGTTTCAAGATCCATCACTTTGTCGGCAACCGATTTCAGCAGGCTTTCGTGGCTACAAAGGGACCGAATCCAAGTGTTCGTCGGCGCGCCGAACGCTAGCTCCGCCGCGCTTAATGCACCTTGCGTCGCAGATAGTTCAGCAGGTCGATACGCGTGATCAGGCCGAGGAACTGCTCGCCGTCGATGACGATGGCCACATGGCCACGATCGAACACCGGCAGCAACGCTTCGATCGGCGAACGCACGTCGAGCATCTCCAGGTTGCTGGTCATCGCAGTCGACACCACGTCGCGGAAGCGGGTCTCGTCCGAGTGCACGTGCATCAACACATCGGACTCATCCAGGATGCCTACCAGGCGATCACCGTCCATCACGGGGAGCTGGGAGACGTCATACAGCTTCATGCGTGTATAGGCTGTCATCAGCAGCTCGTTCGACCCGATCACCACGGTGTCACGCTGCGCGAACGGACGCAGCAACAGATCGCGCAGATCGCCATACTGCTCGCGCTCGATGAAGCCGTTGTCGAGCATCCAGTAATCGTTGTACATCTTCGACAGGTACTTGTTGCCCGTGTCGCATACCAGGGTCACCACACGCTTGGGCGCGGTCTGCTCGCGGCAGTAACGCAGCGCTGCCGCCAGCAAGGTGCCGGTGGATGAGCCGCCGAGGATGCCCTCTTTCGCGAGCAGTTCGCGCGCCACCAGAAAGCTTTCCTTGTCAGGAATGGCATAAGCCTTCGTCACGCGGGTGAAGTCGCTGATGCTCGGCAGAAAGTCCTCACCGATGCCTTCCACCATCCAGCTGCCGGACTTGGCCGAAAGCGTGCCTTCGTTGATGTATTGGGCGAGGATCGAGCCCACCGGATCGGCCAGCACGAACTCGGTGTTCGGCGAATGCTCGGCGAAGAACTTGGACAGGCCGCTGAGCGTACCGGACGAACCGCAGCCCACCACGATGGCGTCGACCTGCCCGTCCAGTTGTTCGAGAATCTCCGGGCCGGTGGTGGCGATATGCGCGGCCGGGTTGTCCATGTTGCCGAACTGGTTGATGAAGTAGGCGCCAGGTGTCTCGCGCGCGATGCGCTCGGCCATGTCCTGGTAGTACTCCGGATGCCCCTTGGCGACATCGGAGCGGGTAAGCACCACTTCGGCGCCCATGGCCTTGAGGTTGAAGATCTTCTCGCGGCTCATCTTGTCGGGCACCACCAGGATCAGGCGGTAGCCCTTCTGCTGCGCGACCAGGGCGAGGCCGAGACCGGTGTTGCCAGCGGTGCCCTCGACCAGGGTGTCGCCTGGACGAATCTTTCCGGCGCGCTCGGCGCCTTCGATCATCGACAAGCCGATGCGATCCTTGATGGAGCCACCCGGATTGGTGCTTTCCAATTTCAGGAACAGCTCACACGGTCCGACGTCCAGGCGCTGGGCGCGTACCATCGGGGTACGTCCGATCAGTTCGAGGACACTCTGGTGGACCGTCATGGGGACTCCTTGCCGAAAACGCCGGTCGCATCATCACGACCCGTAGGGCATGGATGATAACCGAGCCGCGACGCCCGCTTCCCCAGGAAGCGCTGAACCAGTCAGGGTCCTTGACCCCGAAAACGGAGCGGCCCCGGAAACCGTTCCCTTGCGGGAGGTACCGGGGCCGCGTTCATGCGAAAACTCGCAGATTTAGTTGATGCGGTGCGCGTGATTGTCCCACATGCGCTGGAGCCGCTCCTTCGCGTGGAGTTTCTCCTTCTTCATGCCCGATAACGTCATGTCATCGATGGGAAGCACGCCAATCTCGGCGTCGTGCACCTTGCTGTCGAGCTCTTGGTGGTGTTGGTAGAGCCGACGAAATTCCGCGTCGGCCTTCATCAAGGCTTCGACATCATCACGCTGCTGGTTTTCAAACATGATTCGACCTCCTCTGGAGAGAACGACGGGCGTCCCGTGGGGGCGCCCTCAGACGCTGAACGACATGCACACACCCACGATCCATGCCGGTTAATCGGGCCATGGACTTCGATGTTGGGGAAGGGTAGATGCATGATTCCGGTCAATGACCCAGGAAGCGAAGTGCGCCCTGGGAACTTGACCCTACTCTCCGGATCAGGGGCATGCAAGCGTCACAAAGGGACTAGATAGCCCGCCAAATATCCGTAAAAAAAGCTATTGGAACAGCCTTTTGCACGAATTCAACGAAGACTTTCCGGATCTTGAACGAAAGGTCGAAGTACGACACTTCACGTCGCTTCGCCCTACTCATCAAAAGCACGAAGGCCGACGGTATGTACCGGCCGGCCTTCGCACCTGCTCGCCTCGAGGGCCTGGGTTTTACTTGCCCTGATCTTTCTTGGCGCTGCTGTCGTCCGAGGACGAGCTGTCGCCCTGCATCTGCGAACGCATCGCTCGCGCCGCCTGCGCCGCCAGGTCGGCCTGCTTCTTGGCGGCATTGGCGACTTTGGCTTGCGCAGC
>DASXND010000127.1:0-5181 GCA_036495265.1 Dyella sp. | reverse complement strand
TTCATCGACGGCATCCGCAGTTCGGGCTCGCAAACCCGCGAGATCTTCGACATCGACCAGGTCGAAGTCATCAAAGGCCCCAGCTCCGCCTATACCGGACGCGGCGGCGTGGGCGGCAGCGTCAACCTGACCACCAAGCAGCCGATGGCCGAGGACTTCCTGCGCGGCACGGCCGGCATCGGCACGGACAACTACTATCGTGGCACCGCAGACTGGAACCAGGTGGTGGGTGCCGACTCGGCCGTGCGCCTCAACGCGATGGGTCATCGCAACGATGTGCCGGGACGCAATGGACCGGAGATGGGGCGCTGGGGTATCGCGCCGTCGGTCACCTTCGGGCTGCATGCGCCGACCAGCGTGACGCTGGGTTACTACCACCTGCAAAGTGACGACACGCCAGACAGCGGCATTCCTTATAACAACCCGTTTGCCACAACGAGCCCGTACGCCAAGCTCAACGGTGACGGCCGCCCGTATGCCGTTTCGCGCGGCGCCTACTACGGCTGGCTGGATCGCGACTACCAGAAGCAGAGCAATGACATCGGTTCGATCCTGGTCAAGCACAACTTCGGCGACGGCTGGTTGCTGCGCAACACCACGGAGTATGCGCGATCCACCAACGATTACATCTGGACACAGCCGGATGACAGCCAGGGCAACTTCCTGCTGAATGGTGGCGTGTGGCGTCGTAACAACAATCGCGACAGCAGTACGACCAACCTCACCAACCAGACCGATCTCACCGGCGAGTTCGAAACCGGCTCGTTCAAGCACAGCCTTGCCGCAGGTATCGAGCTCAGCAGCGAGAAGACGCAACGCACGAGCTACCTGGTGGACCCGCCGAAAAATCCGGCGGACACCCACAACACGGGCGCCATCGTCAACGGCGCGTGCAGCAGCGAGTACGGCATCGGCGCAGCCTCCGGCTACTGGTGCACATCCGCCCGGCATCCCACCCCCAACGATCCGTTCAATGGCACGATCATTGGCGGCCAGAACCCGACGCGGATCGTTACCGATACGCGTGCGGCCTGGGCTTTCGATACGGTGACGTTCAATCCGCAATGGTCGGTCAACGCCGGCGTACGCTTCGACAGCTTCAGTACCCGGTCCACCGCGACGACGACCACCACGGGCGTGGTCACGCGACTGAGCAACGACTCCAATTTCTGGAACTACCAGCTGGGTGTGGTCTACAAGCCGGCACAGAACGGCAGCGTTTACCTGTCGTATGGCACATCGTCCAATCCGCCGGGTGTCGACGCGGGCGATGGTGCCGATGGCATTGCGGTGACCAATGCCGATCTGAAACCAGAGGACAGCCGCAACATCGAGCTGGGCACCAAGTGGGATGTGCTGGATCAGCGCCTGTCGCTTACCGCCGCCGTGTTCCGCAGCGAAAAAACCAATGCGCGCGTGGCAACCGGTGGGCGCGGTAGCCCGCTGATCAATGTCGGCAAGCAACGCGTCGACGGGCTGGAGCTTGGCTTCAACGGTCAGATCACTGAGCGCTGGAGCGTGTTCGGCGGCTATACCTATCTCGATAGCGAGCTGGTGAAGACGGGGCCGGGCGCTGCTGCGAACCAGGGTAACCAGTTCCCCAATACGCCGAAGAACAGCTTCACGTTGTGGACCAGCGTGGCGATCACCTCGCGTTGGGCCGTGGGCGGTGGGGCCTACTACCAGGACAAGGTGTTCGGCGACGCCGCCAATCTCAAATGGGTACCGAGCTATACGCGCTTCGATGCCATGGCGTCGTACCAGGTCAGCAAGAATCTGACGCTGCAGCTCAACGTGCAGAACCTCACCAACAAGTACTACTTCGACAAGGCGTACGCCGCGCACTACGCCTCGGTGGCGCCAGGCCGGGCCGCCATGCTCACGGCGAATTTCAGCCTCTGACACGGTTGGTCGCTGGCATCTGCCGTGCCTCCCGCGAGGAGGCGCGGCCTGAAGAGAAGGAAAGGCCATGTTGCTTCACGTACCCCATGTCCTGTCGCCCGAAGAGTTGGCGTATTGCCGGCAGCGACTGCAGGACGCGCCTTGGGCGGATGGGCGGACAACCGCTGGACATCAGTCCTCGCTGGCCAAGGACAATCTGCAACTGCCGGAGGACTCGGCCGAAGCAAGGCAGCTGGGTGAACTGGTGCTCGACGCACTGAACCGCCACACGACGTTCTTTGCTGGCGCGCTGCCGTGTCACATCTTTCCGCCCTTGTTCAATTGCTATCAGGGCGGCGGCTCGTTCGGCGTGCATGTGGACAACGCGATCCGCTATGACCGTCGATCGGGTCAGGGCATGCCGATCCGCACGGATCTCTCGGCGACCCTGTTCCTGAGCGAACCGGACGAATACGAAGGCGGCGGCCTGATCATCGAGGACACCTTCGGCACGCACACGGTCAAGCTTCCCGCAGGTGATCTCGTGCTGTATCCCTCGAGCAGCCTGCACCGGGTGGAGCCGGTGGTGCAGGGCGCGCGCGTGGCCGCGTTTTTTTGGATCCAGAGCCTGATTCGCGACGAGAACAAGCGCCGTCTATTGCTTGAGCTGGATGTATCCATCCAGAGTTTGACGCAGGCCAAGGCCAATCACTCGGATGTGCTGCGGCTGACAGGCGTTTATCACAATCTGCTGCGCACTTGGTCCGAAACGTGAGCGAATCGCGACGGGTAGATGTCGGAGAGTTGCAGCAACTTCTGCAGACCGCACCCGGGCAGGCGCATGGCCGGTTGCTGACCGCTGCACTGGCCGGTGATCGCGCAGCGCAGTTGGCCTTGGCGCAGGCGTATCTGGAAGGCATTGGTTGCGAACGCGATGCGCAGCAAGCCGTGTACTGGTTCCAGCACGCTGCCCACCAATCCGAGCCCGCCGCGATGAACATGCTCGGTCGTTGCTATGAAAATGGCTGGGGTGCATCGGTGGACTATGCCCTTGCCGCCGTATGGTATCGGCGGGCGGCGGAACACGGCTCGGACTGGGGCTTGTACAACTACGCCCATGTGCTCGCCAACGGGCGCGGCGTGCCTGTGGATCGGGCCCAGGCCTTCGTGCATTTCGGACTGGCGGCGGGGGTAGGGCATGCTCGCGCCATGCATTTCCTGGGGCAGTACTACGAGTACGGATGGGAGACACCGTCGGATCTGGGCAAAGCCCGCGAGTTCTATCGGCGCTCAGCAGATGCGGGAGATTACCGTGGGCAATGCAGCTGGGCGTCCTTTCTCGCGGAAGAAGGACGTCTGGAACAGGCGTGCACCTTGCTGAGGTCTGCTCTGCTGACGGCGCCCGCTTACTTCGCGGCTGCGTTGCTGGAGCAGCTGAAACGCTCGCGTCATCCCGAACTGCGCTTATTGGCCGGCTAGGACGAGACTCTGCAAAACGCATTCCGGCCGGTCGCCGCGGGCGCGGGTTCCGGCCTGTCGGAGGAGTCCCGGACTGCGGGGCTCCTCATGCTTCGTGCAAGCCTATCGCCTATCGATCGAATAACTGCCTGGCCCCGTTATGCATAACAACAGCAGGCCGCCGGCAATACTCACGTTCTTGTAGAAATTGATCACGTTGGCCGCGCGGTCGGGCTCAACCATGTTCCAGAACTGGTGGCCAATGAGCGCGGCTGCCAGCGTGTATATCGCGAGCAAAAGCGCCAGCGGACGGGTGTAGAAGCCCACCAGGATCGCCAGGCCCACGACGAACTCCATGATGACGGCGATGGCGGCAGTGACGACGGGAAGTGGAACGCCCTCCGTGGCCATGTAGGCGGCCGCACCCGAAAAGCCCACCAGCTTGTTCCAGCCGAAGATCACGAACAGGACCATCAGCAGGATGCGGGCAATCAGGATACATCCGTCTTTACTGCTTTCCAGGAACGTATATCGCATGGTGGTTCTCCCATGAATGTACCTGGCGCATGCGAGCACGGCGCTCGCCCTGGCCTTGCAACGGCCGCCGCCCGTTGGCAGCACGGCCGGCACCACTATATCGCGCGCGGGGCCGGCTGCGGCACACCGTGATGACGGTTACCGGCCAGGCGGGAGCGGGCGGCACGATCGTTACCTGCCACGGTTTGAGCCGTCGTCTCGCGCATGCGAATCGACAACGGCTGCTGCGTTCGGCCATCCGATTCAAGCGTCTTCGGAAATGTCACTTTTGTAACGATCGGCGGCGTGATCGCGTGAGAGGTTCGGCCCCAAATGTAGCCGCGCGGCGGTATAGCGGTTCCAGTCTTCGACGTCGGGCAGTGAAGGAATGGTGACCAGCTCGCCCATGTCGTAGCCCGCCAGGGCGGCATCCACCATCTCGTCCACTTCCATGATCAGGTGGGCGGGAAGGGTGTTCGCGTCGATGCCCGAACGTTCCCAGATCTCGGTGCGTGTGACGCCAGGCAAGACGGCTTGAACCTGAATGCCACGCCCGGCTACTTCCTTATGCAGCGTAATCGTGTAATTCAGCAGATAGCTCTTGGTGCCGTTGTAGGTGCCGTCGAACAGCTCGGGCGCCAGTGCAACCACCGAGGCAATATTGATGATGCTGCCGCGGCCGCGTGCCAGCAGGCGCGGCAGGATGGCGCTGGTGAGTCGTGTGGGGGCAACCACGTTGAGCTGGATCATCGCTTCGAACCGATCCAGCTGCTGCGCCACGATCGGGCCCGAACCCGCCATGCCGGCGTTGTTGATCAGCAGGCCGATGCTGCCGTCGTCACGCAAACGTTGCTCGACGAGTTCTCGTTCGGGCGGCGAGGTGAGGTCCGCGGCCAGGACATCGACCTTCACACCGGACTCTCGTGTCAGCCGTTCGGCCAGGGCTTGCAGGCGAGCCTTGTCGCGGGCCACCAGCACCAGGTCATGCCCGCGCTGGGCCAGGCGTTGGGCATAGGTGGCGCCAATGCCGGTGGAGGCGCCGGTAATAAGCGCTGTATCGAGCCGGTGGGTGGCTGACATGACGGAAACCTCCAGACAAATGACGAATGGCTCATCGTTGCGCTGCAGCGCCTGGTCGGGAGGCCGCGCATTCACCGTCGCTGTAAGCCTACCCTTGGACGCCTGGCCGAAGTGCGTTGGGTGCCTCACCCTAGCGCCTGGCATGGGCGACGTCACTCCCCGATCGGGGAAACGCCAAAGCGGCCCGGTCGCGAGACGTTCGGCCATTCGGAGCGTGCCCGATGCTCACGCCATCGTGACGACGGG
>DASXND010000126.1:0-4497 GCA_036495265.1 Dyella sp. | reverse complement strand
GCCCTGTTCGACCTGGGTGACAGTCATGCGCTGTTCGAGCGCGATGGGCTGGACGCCTATCGTTCCTTCCAGATCGAGCATGAGAACGAAATCCTCAAGCCTGGCGTCGCGTTTCCGCTGGTGCAGAAACTGCTGGGCTTGAACAAGCTGGCGGGCGATGTGCCGCCGGTGGAGGTGATCCTGCTGTCGCGCAATTCCGGCGACACAGGCTTGCGCATCTTCAACGCGATCCAGCATTACGGACTGGAGATCAGTCGCGCTGCGTTCACCAGCGGGGCACCCACGTCGGACTATATCGCCCCGTTCAAGACTGACCTGTTCCTTTCCGCGAATGCGGAAGACGTGGGGCGCGCGCTAGCCGCCGGCGTGGCCGCTGCCACCATCCTGCCGTCCACGGCACCGCCTCGCGCCAGCGAGCAGTTGCGCATCGCTTTCGATGGCGACGCCGTGATCTTTGGCGACGAAGGCGAGCGCGTCTCGCGCGAGGAAGGGCTTGAAGCGTTCCATCGCAGCGAACACGAACTGGCCGACCAGCCGCTTTCGGTAGGGCCGTTCCGCGGCTTCCTCACCGCAGTGCATCGCTTGCAGGCCGCATTTCCCGCGGAGGATTCACCCATCCGCACCGCCTTGGTCACGGCGCGTTCCGCACCCGCCCACAAACGCGTGATTCTCACCCTGCGCCGCTGGGGTGTGCGTATCGACGAGGCACTGTTCCTCGGCGGACGCGACAAGGGGCCGTTCCTCGACGCCTTCGGTGCCGACATCTTCTTCGACGATTCGCCGGCGAACGTGGAGTCGGCGCGCAAGCACGTGGCCACCGGCCATGTACCGCATGGCGTGAGCAATCGCTGAGCGCGCCGTTCGAGGGTATTTTCTGTAGGAGCGCACCCTGTGCGCGACAAACCGGCAGGAATGCCGGCTTGCACAGCGCAAGCTGCCCGGAGGGCGAGGACCAAGGATGGCCCGAGTGACAAACCGGCAGGAATGCCGGTTTGCACAGCGCAAGCTGCCCGGAGGGCGAGGGCCAGGGATGGCCCGAGTGAAAACCAACGTAGCGGTAAAGCCGTGATCGCTCAGGGTACGGAATGCCCCTTGCTCGCTGTCCAGATCGCATACCAGTCTTCCGCATCGAGCTGCACGTCCAGGGCGGCAACGGCGTCGCGCAGGCCATCGATGCGTCCGGTGCCCGTGATGGGGTGCGGTCGGGATGGGTGACGTAGTACCCAGGCGAAGGCGAGCGTGCTCAGGCTGATGCCGTAGCGGGTCGCTATGGCCGTCATCTCAGCGCGTAGGCGCACAGCTTGTTCGTCTTCGCCGGTGAACAGGTGGCCGCCACCCAGCGGCGACCAGATCATCGGGCGCAGGCCCAGCTGTTGTGCCTGGTCGAGCGTGCCGTCGTCCAGCGCGTCCATCTTCAGCGGCGACAGTTCGATCTGGTTGGTCAACAGCGGGTGGTGTTGATGCAGCAGCGCAAACTGACTGGCGCTATAGTTGGATACGCCCCAATGCGCCACCTTGCCTTCGCGGGTCAGCGTGGCGAAGGTATCCGCCAGCGCGGCGGCATCCATCAGGTAATCGGGGCGATGGATCAGCACCAGATCCAGCTGTTCCGTCTGCAGTTTTTGCAACGACTGCTCTACCTGGGTGCGAACATAGGCGGCCGAGCTGTCGTAGTAGTTGACGCGGTAAGGGTGCTCGGCGTTGCGCAGGCGAATGCCGCACTTGCTCACCAGCCGCATCCGCGCGCGCAGTGCTGGCGCGGCCTTCAATGCTGCGCCGAATTCGGACTCGGCGCGATAGTCGCCATAGATATCGGCGTGATCGAACGTGGTGATGCCAAGCTCCAGCGCCTGTTCGATCCAGCGCACACGCTCGGCCACACTGAGGTGCCAGGCAGTGATGCGCCAAAGGCCGGCGACGATGGGCGAGAGTGCAAGAGCGGGCTGGTTGGCGGGAAGCGGCGACATCGGTTGATCAGGCGTGGTGGGACGCGCAGTGTGCCAAGCGCGCTGCGCATGCGCCATAGGCGACATCCGGCATGATGTTCAACGCTTGGCTGTTGCCTGCTTCGCGTCGCCTAGTTCGCTGGCCGACCAGCCGCCGCCCAGATCGCCTATCAGCGACACCGCGTTGAGCAGGCGTTGCTGTTGCACATTCAGCGCAGTCTGCTGGGTACTCAGCTGGGTCGTCTGGGCGGTGGCTACCGTGGTGTAGTCGACCGTACCGGCCTGGTATTCGTTGAAAGCGATCTCGGCGCCGCGGTTGGCATCGTGCACGGCGGCATCCAATACCTCGGCCTGCTGGGCGAGAATGGTCGAGCCGGCAAGATCGTCCTCCACGTTGCGGAAGGCGCTCAGCACCGTGCCGCGATAGTTGGCGACGGCGGCGTCATAGGTGGCCCTGGCGGCTTCGACATCGCCATGGCGCGCGCCCGCATCGAACAGCGTTTCCGTAGCGCTGGCACCCAGCGACCAGACATGGTTGGCAATGTGCAGCAAACCGGCAAGCGGTGATTGCGAAAAGCCATCCGAGCCGGTTAGCGAGAGATTGGGATAGTAGGCTGCGATGGCAATGCCGATGGCGGCGTTCTGGGCGGCCATCTGGCGCTCGGCGATAGCCACATCCGGCCGGCGCTGGAGCAAGGTGGAAGGCACGCCCGAGGGTACCGACGGCAGGGTCGGCAAGTTCGTGCTGTGGGGAATATCCAGTTCTTCCGGGTTCTTGCCGACCAGCACGGCAATGGCGTGAGCGTCCTGCGCGCGGGCGACACCCAGCGCGATCAGGCTGGATCGCGCGTTTTCCAGCTGCGTGCGTGCGGTAATCACATCGGAAGGAGCAATCGTGCCGGCCTTGTCCTGGTTGCTCACCACACGCAGGGATTCCTGATCCGCGGCGACGGTCTTTTGCAGCAGGTCGATATTGGCATCGGTCACGCGCAGATCGATCACGGCGGTGGCCAGCGCGGTCTGCTCCGACAGCGTGGCATTGGCCAGGGTCGCCTCGCTGGCCTGGGCGGTGGCCTTGTTCTCCTCGATGGTGCGGCGGACCTTGCCCCACAGGTCGGGTGCCCAGCTGGCATTGCCTTCGAGCGAACCTACCGACGTCAATGGCCGAATATGCGCGCTACTGCTACCTGCGTTGGAGGCGTTGGTGGTGGCGATGCGGTTCCTGGCAACGTCGCCGGTAATGCCAATGGTGGGGAACAGGGCGCTGCGGGCCACTTGGACCTCCGCCAGCGCGGCCTGGTAGTTGGCGTAATCGGCGCGCACGGTCTGGTTGGAGACCGACACCATCGGTTCCAGCTGATCCAGCAGCGGATCGTTGAAACCGGTCCACCAGTCGCCCTTGGGTGCCTCTTCCGCCGGTGCGGCGGCGGTCCAGCCGGGCAGTTCCTTGTATTGGATGGGAACGCTCACCTGGGGACGGTGGTAGTCCGGGCCAACCATGCAGCCGCCGAGCAACAGCGTCATCGAGACGGCCAGAGTTTTGCGTGGGATCTTCATAGTCATGCACTCGCGTCCGATCGGTTCCACGGCAGGGTCTCGGACCACGTCGCGAGCCTGGCGCGCAAGCGGTCGAGGTAGAGGTAGATCACTGGCGTGGTGTACAGCGTGAAAACCTGGCTGAGTATCAGGCCGCCCATCACGGTAATGCCCAGCGGCTGGCGCAGCGAGGCGCCCTGGCCGATGCCGACGGCCAAGGGCACCGCGCCGAGTACGGCGGCCGCCGTGGTCATCATGATCGGGCGCAGACGTATCACGGCGGCTTGATGGATCGCGTCCTGCGGTGCCAGTCCATCGTCGCGCTGAAGATGGATGGCCACGTCGATCATCATGATCGCGTTCTTCTTGACGATACCGATCAGCAGGATGATGCCGATCATCGCAATGACCGAGAACGGCGTGCCGAAAATCAGCAGCGCCAGGGTGGCGCCGATCCCCGCCGAGGGCAGCGTCGAGAGAATGGTGATCGGGTGGACGGTGTTCTCGTAGAGGATGCCGAGCACGATATAGACGGCCGCCAGCGCGGCGAGTATCAGCAGCGGCATGGTGGACATCGACTGGGCATAGACCTGGGCGGCTCCGGCCGAGCTACCGTGGATGGAGGCCGGCATGCCCAGTTCCTGCGAGGCCTGGTTGATCGCGGCAATCGCGTTGCTCAGGGAACCACCGGGCGGCAGGTTGAACGAGATGGTGGCCGCGACCAGCCCACCCTGGTGGCTGACCTGGGTCGCCGTGTGATTGCTGACATAGGACGCCAGGGCAGGGAACGGCACCATCGTTTCGGCTGCCGTGCTGTCCGCGCTACCGCTGGAGCTGCCGCCCTTCGAGTTGGAGATGGCATTGGTGAGCTGGTTCGCTTCGGCGTCGGCATTGCGCGCATTGGTACTTGACGAACCCTGCGTGGTGCTCACCGCCGTCACCGGGGTTACCGGCTTCACCAACGAGCTCGATATCTGCGTCTGCTGCGTGCCGCTGGCATTGCCCGCGGCGGTGC
>DASXND010000125.1:0-1937 GCA_036495265.1 Dyella sp. | reverse complement strand
TTGATGTCTTGTTTCGGGAACGAGGTCTTCATGGGCCGTTGCGCAAGGGATAACCTCCTCACTATGCCAGACCTTGTGACAGATTTGCGGCATCGCAACACTGGACGCTGCGAGCCAGCGCTGGCAGGCTGCACAGATGCCTCTGGGACCTATTCATGACTGACGCTCGCCTGGCCGTTCTTGCCGACCGACTGCCCAACCTGCGACTGCTGGCCGACCCGTCCGACCTGGAGCATTACGGCCGCGACTGGACCCGCCGCTGGACGCCAGCCCCCCTGGCCATCGCCTTGCCGGCTGAGGTCGCCGAGGTGCAGGCGATCGTCCGTTGGGCGAACGAGCAGGGCGTGGCGGTGGTGCCATCGGGCGGTAGGACGGGCCTGTCTGGCGGCGCGGTGGCGGCCGACGGCGAGCTGGTGCTGAGCCTGGAGCGGATGAACCGTGTGCTCGGGTTCGATGCGGTGGACCGCACGCTCAGTGTGCAGGCCGGCATGACCTTGCACGCCGTGCACGAGGCGGCACGGGAGCAAGGCTTGGTCTATCCCGTGGATTTCGCCGCGCGCGGTTCCTGTTCCATCGGCGGCAATATCGCCACCAATGCCGGCGGCATCCGCGTGATCCGTTACGGCAATACGCGCGAGTGGATCGCCGGGCTGACCGTGATAGCAGGCAATGGCGAACTGCTGCAGCTCAATCGTGGCTTGATCAAGAACTCCAGCGGCTATGACTTGAGGCAATTGATGATCGGCTCGGAGGGAACCCTGGGCGTGGTGGTCGAAGCGACCCTGCGCCTGACCAATCCGCCGCCGCCGTCGCAAGTGATGTTGTTGGCCTTGCCGACCATGGAAGCCTTGATGGAGGTGTTCGCGCTGTTCCGCGCGCGCTTGTCGCTGCAGGCCTTTGAGTTCTTTACCGATGCCGCGCTAAGCCACGTGCTGGCGCATGGCGCGCAGCGTGCCATCGACGGCGATCATCCGTATTACGTGGTCACCGAATTCGATGGCGACGAGGCCGCCCAGGATGCTGCGCTGGCAGCGTTCGAACTGGGCATGGAGCGCGGCTGGATCAGCGATGGCGTGATGGCGCAGAGCGACGCGCAGGCCGCCGCCTTGTGGCGTCTGCGCGAAGGTATTACCGAGAGTCTGGCGCCGCATCGGCCGTACAAGAACGACATCTCGCTGCGCATCAGCGCGTTGCCCGATTTCCTGCACGAAATCCAGGGGCTGCTCGGTCGCGAGTATCCCCATGCCGAGGTGGTGTGGTTTGGCCATATCGGCGATGGCAACCTGCACATCAACGTGCTGCGCCCCGCGGACCTATCCGAGCCCGATTTCATCGCGCAGTGCGAGCACGTGACGAAGCTGCTGGCGGATACCCTGCAGCGCCATGGCGGCAGCATTTCCGCCGAGCACGGGATCGGGCTGGTGAAGCGTGCCTACCTGGGAAGCACCCGTAGCGAGGCGGAGATTGCCCTGATGCGCGGTGTGCGCCAGGTATTCGACCCCAAGGGCATCCTCAACCCCGGCAAGCTGTTCAGTTGACGGCACTAAGGCGGCCCTAAGCCCAAGAGAGCATGCTCAGCGGACCTCACCTCCGACGGGCCTGAACATGCAACGACATCTCCGCAGCACCCTGGCCGCGACCCTGCTCGTTTTCTGCGCCTCCTACGCCATGGCCGCGCCGCAGCCCTCCGACTACCGCGTGCTGTCGCGCCTGCAGCTGGGTGGCCCGGGTGGTTGGGACTACCTGACAATCGATGCCCAGCACCGGCATCTCTTTGTCAGCCGCGCTGATCGCGTGTTGGTCGTCGACGTTGACCAGAACAAGCAGATCGGCACGATCCCCGGCACCGAGGGCGTGCACGGCATTGCCATCGCTCCCGAACTGAAGCGTGGCTACACCAGCAATGGCAAGAACGCCTCGGTGACGGTGTTCGACCT
>DASXND010000124.1:0-9415 GCA_036495265.1 Dyella sp. | reverse complement strand
TCGCCGGCAAGGTCTTCGTCGACTACCTCTCGCCGCTGAAGCGTTCGCTCCTGCTCAAGCGCATGGACAAGCAGCGCAAGCAGGCGGCCAGCGCTTGAGCGAGCGCCCGTTCCGCATCGTCTTTGCGGGTACGCCCGATTTCTCCGTTCCCTGCCTTGAAGCCTGCCGCGCCAGCGGTGCCGAGGTGGTGGCGGTCTACACGCAACCGGATCGTCCGGCCGGCCGCGGCCGCAAGTTGACGCCCAGCCCGGTCAAGCAGGCGGCGCTGGCGGCCGGCATTCCAGTGGAACAGCCGGAATCGCTGAAGTCTGTCGAGATCCAGGCCACGCTGTCCGCTTATAAAGCGGACCTTATGGTGGTGGTGGCCTACGGCCTGATCCTGCCGCGCAAGGTGCTGGCCCTGCCGCGCCTGGGTTGCTGGAACGTCCATGCCAGCCTGCTGCCCCGTTGGCGCGGTGCGGCGCCGATCCAGCGCGCGATCCTGGCCGGGGATGCCTATAGCGGTGTCGACCTGATGCAGATGGAGGCCGGTCTCGACACCGGCCCCGTGCTGTTGGGGCGGCGTACCCCGATCAGCCGCGAGGACACCGGCGGCACGCTGCATGACCGCCTGTCCGCATTGGGTGCCGAGGTGCTCGCCGAGGGGCTGGCCCAGGTCATGGCCGGCGCCACCCTGCTGCCGCACCCCCAGTCGGAAGAGGGTGTCACCTATGCACACAAGCTCGATAAGGCCGAGGCGCGGCTGGATTTCGCCCGACCTGCGATCGAGCTGGAGCGCCAGGTGCGCGCCTTCGATCCGTGGCCGGTCGCCGAAGGCGAACTGGCCGGTGAAACCCTGCGCATCTGGGCCGCACAGGCCAGCGAGCGCGAGCACGGCGCCGTACCCGGCAGCATATTGAGCGCGGGCCGCGACGGCATCGAGATCGCCTGCGGCCAGGGCGCCCTGCGCATCACGGCGCTGCAGCGCGCCGGCGGCAAGCGCATCAGCGCGGTCGACTACCTCAACGCACGACCCGAGCTGCGGCGCGCCTAAGCATGAGCCAGGACACCCGCGCCCTCGCCGCCCAGGCCCTCGCCGAGATCGCGCTTCGTGGCGCCTCCCTGCGCGACGCCATGGAGCGCTACGCGCCGCGACTGGCCGACGCTCGCGATCGCGCCCTGCTGATGGCCCTGCTGAGCGATGGCGCACGCTGGTGGCTGCGTTTCGACGCGGCCATCGACCGCCTGCTCGAAAAACCGCTGCGCCAGAAGGAACCGGCCATCCACGCGCTGCTGGTGCTCGGCCTGGTGCAGCTGGAAGTACTGCAACTGCCCGATTACGCCGCCGTGGCCGCCACCGTGCAGGCGACGCGCACCTTGCAGCGGCCACGCATGTCCGGCCTGGTGAACGCCGTACTGCGGCGCTGGCAGCGCGAGCGGGTCGAACTGCTGGCGGCGCTCGACGCGAAACCGCAGACGCGCCATGCGCATCCCGCGTGGCTCGCCAAAGCCATCGCGCGCGACTGGCCGGAACAGGCCGACGCCATCATGGCAGCCGACAATCTCGAACCGTCGCTGATGCTGCGCGTGAATCGCCGGCGCGCGGCGCGCGACAGCGTCATCGAGCATCTTCGTTCAGGCGGCTATACGGCTGACGCGCATGACTGGCTGCCCGATGCCATCGTGCTGCCGCACAGCACCGACGTGACGCGCATGCCTGGTTTCGCCGCTGGCGAATTCGCCGTGCAGGACGGTGCGGCGCAGATTGCCGCCGATCTCGCCGACCTTGGTGACGGCCAGCGCGTGCTCGACGCCTGCGCCGCGCCGGGTGGCAAGGCGTGCCACTTGCTGGAGCGCGCGGACGTCGCGCTCACCGCGCTGGAGTTCGAGCCGAAGCGCGTTGCACGCATCCAGCAGAATCTCGACCGCCTTGGCTTGCAGGCCAATATTGTTACCGGCGATGCCGGGCAGCCAGCCGATTGGTGGGATGGCAAGCCGTTCGATCGCATCCTGATCGATGCGCCGTGCTCGGCCACCGGCGTCTTGCGCCGTCGCCCGGATGTACGTCTGCATCGGCGTGAAAGCGATATCGCCCCCGTGGTGGCACAGCAGCGGCGCATTCTCGCCGCGCTATGGCCGTTGCTCGCGCCGGGCGGACGCCTCGTCTATATCACCTGCTCGCTGCTACGCGCTGAAAACGAGGCCGTGGTCGGCGAGTGGCTGGAGACGCAGGCGGATGCCCAGGTGGTTGCCTTCAGCTTGCCGGTCGGACAGTCCGCGGGCGTGGGCTGGCAGGTGTTGGCGGGTGATGGCGACCTGGACGGTATGTTCTATGCCGTGCTCGAAAAGGCCTGACGCAAGATAATCACCCGCCCGCGCTCAAGCAGTCGGCGCGGCCCCTGGCATCATCGACCGCTGGCGACGCGGCACAGCCACACCGGAATCCACCCATGCCTGTTTCTGTCCAAGCCACTACCGAGGAACGCCGCCGGTTCTGGCTGCTGCTGCTGTTCGCCCTGGTGGTGATCGGCATGGGTATCGGCCTGCGCGATCCCTGGCCTTCGGACGAGCCACGCTTCACCCTGGCCGCCAAGCAGATGGTGGAAAGCGGCGACTGGCTGTTCCCGCATCGCGGCAGCGAGTTGTATGCGGACAAGCCGCCGATGCTGATGTGGACGGAAGCGGCGAGCTACGTGCTCAGCAGTAGCTGGCGCATAGCCTTCCTGCTGCCCTCGCTGCTGGCGGCGCTGGGCACGATGCTGCTGGTCTACGACCTGGGACGGCGCCTGTGGAATCGACAGGTCGGGCTGTATGCGGCGGCGGCGCTGCTGATCACGTTCCAGTTTGTCTACCAGACCAAGCGCGCGCAGATCGACCCACTGGTGATGTTCGCCATCACCGCGGCGAACTGGGGCTTGCTGCTGCATATGCTGAAGGGCCCGAACTGGCGCGCGTACTGGTTCGGCTGCTTCTGCGCCGGCCTGGGCGTGATCACCAAGGGCGTCGGCATTCTCTCGCTGCTCCTGCTGATCCCGTACGCAGCCGCCGCACGCTGGCAATGGCATGGGGTGGCTCGCATGGGCCCCGGCGCCTGGTGGCGCTGGCCGTTGGGCTTGGTCGCGCTGCTCGCAGCGATCGGGCTGTGGCTGGTACCGATGCTGCTGGGTGCGCACGCCCACGGCAACGACCCGGCCTATGCCGCCTATGTCAATGACATCCTGTTTCACCAGACCGCCGGTCGCTATGGCAAGTCGTGGGATCACCATCACCCGGTGCTGTTCTATGTCCCCATCGTCCTGTTCAGCTGGCTGCCGCTGTCGCTGACCTACCCGGGCACGCTGCCGCGCTGGTGGCGCGCGCTGAAGGCCAAGGACGCGCGCATCCTGTTGCCCTTGTGCTGGATCCTGCTGGTGCTGGTGTTCTTTTCGATACCGAAGGGCAAGCGTGACGTCTACATCATGCCGGCCGTGCCGATGCTGGCGCTGATCACGGCGCCGTATCTCGACGAGCTGCTGCAGAAGCGCTGGCTACGGGCGGCGGGACTCTTGTTTATCGGGGTCTTTGGACTGGCCATGCTGGCGGTGGGCGGCGCGGCCCTGGTCGCCCACCCGAAGTTCGCCAGCGAATTTGCCGCGACGCGTGGCTTCGACGATGGCGGCCGCGCGCTGTGGTGGATGTTTGTCGTGATCGGCGCGGTGCAACTGCTGCTGGTGGCCACCTTGCGCCTGCGCCGCGCCGTGTTCGCGGTCGTCGGCGGCTTGACGGCCATGTGGCTGGTCTGGAGCCTGTGGGCGTACCCGCTGCTCAACGATTCCAGCTCCGCGGCCGGCCTGATGCAGGAAGTGCGCGAGCACCTGCCCACGGGCGACGCACTGGGCCTGGTCGCGTGGAAGGAGCAGAACCTGCTGATGCTCGATCACCCGGCCACCGACTTTGGCTTTACCCGGCCGTGGCCTGAGCAGTACGCCACCGCGATCGCCTGGCAGGCACAGGATCCGGCGCACCGCTGGCTGTTCGCCCTGGACCCGGCGCTTGGCCAATGTGTCGACCGCAGCAAGGCCATCAGCCTGGGTCACGCGAACCGGCGCGAGTGGTGGATGTTCAAGGCGGATGCGGTGACGCCCGGCTGCCTGCCGGATGCGAGCGATGAGCGGGCGGCGGCGGCCGAGGGATAACCGCCTGGTATGAGCTCCCGTCAGGCTTGCCGCGACTCCAGCAGCTGGCGATAGACCGCTTCGGTTCGCTGCACAAACAGCGGCAGGCCGAAGTCGCGCTCCGCATGCTGGCGCGCGGCCCGCCCCATGCAGGCAAGTTCGTCGCGCTGCTCAAGCAAGCGCCTGACCGCAGCGGCGATCGCCACGCGGTCGCGAACCGGCACCAGCCAGCCGTCGACCTCGGCATCGATGTTCTCGGGCAGCCCTGCGTAGTCCGTGAGCAGCACGGGCTTGCCCATGGCCATCATCTCGCGGCAGGCAAACGAGATGGTCTCCACGTCGTACGACAGCACGAAGCCGACATCGAGCGCAGCCACCAGCGGTCGCGGGTCGGTCAGCACGCCGGGAAACACCACCTGCTCGTCCAGTCCGAGCGCACTGACGCGCTGACGCTCCTCCGCCGTGGGCGGCACGCCGGCAATCGGTATCCGCAGCCTTCGGCGGATGTCCTCGGGTAACGAGGCCACCGCCTCAAGCAGATCCATCCAGCCCTTGTAGTTGGCGGTGCCGGCGTTGCTGCCCAGCAGAAAAACCGCGGCATCGCCCCCGTCCCAGCGCTGACGCTCGGCGGCGGCGGCTTGTGCCTCCCAAGGCTTCCAGCGCTCGATATCGACGCCGTTGTAGACCGTGTCGAGCCGGCAACGCCGGTAGGCCGTGTGCTTGAGTTCGCGGCGCGTGTATTCGCACACCGCGATCACCTGGTCGGTCTGCCGCGCACGCAGCCAGTGGCCCAGGCCACGCACCGGCTTGGAGTTGTGCTTGGTCCAGACCAGGGCGGGGCGAGTGGCGGGCATGGCCGACAGCACCAGCCGGTGGTCGGCCGAGCCGTTCACATGGACCAGGTCGAAGGCCTGGGTCCGCAGGTAATGCCGCAACTGCGCCCGCGCCCGGCGGCGTGCCCGCCATCGGTTCAGGCCGTTCGGGAACGGCTGGTCGAGCACGAAGACACCGGGCAGGCCACGTGCCTCCCGATTCAAACGGCTGTCGGGCGGTGCGGCCACATGCACTTCGTGCCGCGCCGCCAGCGCCGCAGCGAGTTCACGGATATACGTGGTGTGGCCGCCGCCGTCGTCGGCGTGGAAATTGGTGAACAAAAGCTTCAAACCGGTGCCTCGATAACGACGAAGTGCTGTTCGAAAGGGCTTGCGACGGATGAACCCAGCCTCGCCGAATGCGCAGCACGGGGCTCTTTTTCCCCATAGAATGTCATAGCTTGTGCGGCAATATTCCGATCGCCGCCAGGCCGGGGACCTAGCGGAATACCGTAGTGAAACAAGGTTCGCACTTGTGCGGACAAGGCTGGCTTATACCTCGCAAGCCGGACACTGAAGAGGATTTGATGAACCAGGTTCCACGCGCCCCCCAGGCTTCACGCGCCCGCACGGTTGTCGCGACGCTGCTGCTCGCCCTGCTGCCGATCTCGTTCGCCGTGCCAAGCAAGCTCAAGGTGGTACCGATCGCCTTGCTGTTCTTCTACGGCATCGGCCTCCTGATAGCCGATCGGGATGTGCGGGCCAACTACCGGGCAGCCAGGCCGGTCGTACTGGTTTGCGCATTGAGCCTGCTCTATGCAATCGGCAACATCCTGGGACATCGCCTCGGATGGAGCGAGCTGGACCTGCCTTCGCACATTCTGGCCTTCCTGGCGATCGCCGCGGTTTTTGGGCGTTCCGTCCATGTGCGCTGGTTCTGGCTGGGGCTCAGCCTTGGCGCCGCCGCACTCGGACTGGTGTGCATCTACCAGCACTATATCCAGGGCGCTCCGCGTGCTTCCGGGCTGGATGGGGCCGACTGGGGCGTCATCGAGCTGGCCATGTTCATGCTCGTCCTGTCGCTGAGTGCCGTGGTGCAGATGCTGCGTCCGCAGCTTGCCTGGCCGGAGCGCGTACTCCATGCGGCATGCGCCATCCTGGGCAGTTTCGGCGCCCTGCTTACGCAAAGCCGCGGACCGCTGCTGGCCTGCGCACCGGTTTTCCTGCTGGTTGTGCTGCTCCATGTCGTGCGCACCAAACAGTGGCGTGATGGCCTGGTCGTGCTTGGCGGCGCCTTGGCGATTGCCACCGTTTCGGTGGTTTTCCTGCGCAGCGAGATCCTCGAGCGCTTCAACGCCATCGGCCAGGAAGTAACGACCTTCCACGCCCAAGATACCCAGGGTGCCGTCCGCGAGCGGCTTGAAATGTGGCGCGTGGCCGGCCGGGCGTTTATGGAGCACCCGGTGGCCGGCGTGGGCATCGACCAATTCGGCAAGTACACCCAGACCCTGGTAAGCAAGGGGCTGGCGAGCGAGAGCATCGCGAAATACACGCACCCGCATAGCGAATACCTTGAAGCGGCCGTCTCTGGCGGCGTGCCTGGGCTGATCGTCCTGCTGCTGCTGTTTGGCGTTCCCATGGTGTTTTTTGCCCGCCGCGTGTTCGACCCATGCGACACCGTGGCCACGGCGGCAACCGTCGGTCTGCTGACGGTGAGCATGTACGCGCTATGCGGCTTGACCGACAATGTGTTGTATCGACCCATGCCGCATTCGCTGTTCTTCTTTCTGACCTTGGGCATGGCCGTCCTGGCAAGCCGCCTGCAGCGTGAGCGGTCACTGCGCGAGATCGCCGCCCCATGAGCATCGCCTCCCGGATCGCCCAGCGCTGACGCCATGGCACGCATCAACCTCATCGCCTGGGACAACAACCGCGGGCTCAGTCACGATATCCGCCTGCTGACGGAGGCCCTGCGCAACCTCGGCCATGAGGTGAGTTTCACCGCCGTGGGACCGCCGCGCCAGCGGCGCTGGTGGAAGTCCCTGGCGCAGCGGTTGGGGCTATGGGCGCGACGAGTGCAGGGCGGCAGCGGGTATCGCTACGATCTGAGCATCACCCTGGAACACGTGAGCCCGGCCCATTTGGGCTTGGCGCGCCGCAACGCCTTCATCCCGAATCCGGAGTGGTTCTCCAAGCGGGATCGCCGGCACCTGGGCCAGTTCGACGCGGTGTTCACCAAGACCCAGTCAGCGACGGCGCTGTTCAACCGTCTTGGCGCGCCGGCCGTCCATATCGGCTTCCAGAGTACCGACTGCTATCAGCCGAACGTCGCGCGGCAACCCAGCTTCCTGCACCTGGCGGGCGCCAGCCGCATGAAGGGCACGGAGCGACTGCTGGCGGCATGGCGGCGGCACCCCGAATGGCCGACGCTGCATGTGTTGCAGGCGCCCCGCGGGGACGACGACTCAAACAGTACGACCAGCAATATCGAACACCGGCGCGAGTACGTGGCGGATATCGCCGAGATCCGCGCGCTGCAAAACGCCCATGTGTTCCAGCTATGCCTTTCGGAAACCGAAGGCTGGGGCCACTACATCGCCGAGGCGCTCAGTTGCGCCGCCGTCGTGCTGACCTGCGATGCCCCACCCATGAACGAACTGGTCACGCCCGAGCGTGGCATCACGGTGGCTGCGAGCGCCGGCGAAGCGCTGAATCTTGCCACCCGCTATCTGTTCGATGAGCAGGCGCTGGAGCAGGCCGTGGAGCGCTGCATCAGCATGCCGCGGACCGAATGGGAGCAACGGGGAAGACAAGCCCGCGCCTGGTATCTGGAAAACCAGCAGGCTTTTGAAGCGAGGCTCGACGCCGCCGTGCAGAAGCTGCTTTAGCGCCGGTTTACGCTCTCCGCATGGCCCGGACCATTGGTCTCCGGCCCACTTCTGGCTCTAGAATCGCGCTCATGCCTACCCTTCCCGTCACCCTCGTCGTCATCACTTACAACGAGGCGAACAACATTGCGCGTTGTCTCGACAGTGTCCCGTTCGCCGCTGAGAAGGTGGTGATCGACAGCGGCAGCACCGACGACACCGTCGCCATCGCGCAGGCGCACGGTGCCAGGGTGGTGCACCATGCCTGGCTCGGATTCGGGCCGCAGCGCAATTTCGCCACCACCCAGTGCAGCCACGAATGGATCCTGGCGCTGGATGCCGACGAGTACCTGACGCCCGCGCTTTGTGCCGAACTGGAACAGCGTCTGCCAGCCTTGATGGCCAGCAATATCTGCGCCGCCTACCTGCGCCGGGCGACCATTTTCATGGGTGCGCCCATGCGCTGGTACCTGCCTGCGATGGGCGAAAGAATGGCACGCCTGTTTCATAGCGGGCGGGCACGCTGGGCCGATGTACGCGTGCATGAGTCGCTGCGTTTCAACGGGCCCTCGGTGACCTTGAAGGCGGCCTTCAACCACGAGAACAACCCGAGCCTGCCCGAGAAGCAGGTCAAGATACTGCGCTACGCGGAGCTGAAATGCCGTGACTGGCTGGAGAAGAACAAGCCGCTGCGCCTGTGGGAGATGCCCTTCGTCTATCCGCTCACGTTTTTCAAGGACTACTTTCTGCGGCTGGCCTGTCTGGACGGCTGGCGCGGCTTTGTCGTTGCCGAGACCGCTGCCTCATATGCCGTCTATAAGCGCATGCGTTACTACGAAATGAAGTGCAATCCCGCCTCGCTCGAAAGTGCGGCCGACGCCCTGCTCCGCCATGGCATCGATCGCTGAGCCATGAGCAAGCAGCACTACCTCCTTTATGGCTCCGAGCGTTACGCGCTGGCCATCCTGCGCCCGATACAAGAGGCGATTCGGGCGCGCGGCGACGACGCGGCGTGGTTCTTCGACGGGCCCGGCGCGGAAGATCTGGCGGACGACGAAACGCTGCTGACGGTCGCTGAAGTGAGGCGCTGGAATCCGCGGGCGGTGATCACGTCCAGCAATGCCGTGCCGCATTTTTTCCCGGGCGTGAAGGTGGAAACCTTCCACGGCTTCGACGCCGGCAAGCCGCGGCATATCTATGTCCGCGGCTTCTTCGATCTGTATTGCACGACCGGGCCGCGCGACACCGCCAAGTTCCAGGAAATCGCGGACCAGGTCGGCCACTTCACGGTGATCGAAACGGGCTTCCCCAAGCTCGACCCTTTCATGAAGGAGATCAGTGGTGCGCTGCCGCCGGTGCGCAAGCCGCCGGTGATCCTCTATCACTCCACCTTCTCGCCCTCGTGGAGTGCCGCGGAAACGCTTTACGACGAGGTGAAGCGACTGTCGCGCGATGGTCGCTGGCGCTGGATCGTCACCTTCCATCCAAAGATGAAGCCGGAAACCACGGCGCGCTACAAGGCGCTGCAAAACGAGTTCCTCAGCTTCGCCGAGAACGACAACATCCTCGAGCTGTTCCCGCAGGTGGACATGATGTGCTCGGA
>DASXND010000123.1:0-11055 GCA_036495265.1 Dyella sp. | reverse complement strand
GTCAGGGTGATCCAGCCGGCGTAGCTGTCGTTGTCGGTTTCGCGCGCCCACAAGGTGTAGCCATGTTCGTTGAGGCGATCGTAGGCCGTGGCGAACAACGAGGCGGCATCGATGTCGGCATGAAAGTCGTCATCGTCCGGGTCGCCGTTCCAGTCGATGGAGAGATTCCAGCGCGAGGCCAGCTCATCGATGGCCTGTACCAGCGCCCGCGTATCGTTCCCGTCGACGACAAAGCCCGAGCGCCAGTCGATGACGCGGGAGATGATTTCCACCGGATCGACATCTTCCTCGTCCTGGTGGGCAACGGCATCGCGATAATCCGCGAACTGCTGCAGCGCCAGCTCTTCGTCGCCGGGGTTGATCAGCTGCAGCAACTGCCAGACGCTGGCCTCGACCGAGTTGTCGTCTTCCTCGCCTTCGTCGAAGTCGTGTTCGGCATCGAAATCGTGATCGGAGGGGCTCATGGGCGAATCTCAGCGTAGGCTGCGGCGAATGATAGCCAATTCACGCGGATTATCCGCCTTGTCGTGAAAGTGGCGCGTCAAGGCCAGGGCACGGCGAAAACCAGGGCGAATTCTGCCCACGACCTGAAATCATCCACGCAACTGACTTACTGATTTGATTTTGGAAGGAGGGTTCGATAAGAAGTAGCCGCTAGTGCCTCCGATTCCTCCGGGATGGGAGCTCCATTCACTCATCCAAGCTCGGGGAACCATCGTGCAGCGACGTCACTTCTTGCGTCAGGCTGGCGCCACACTGGCAGTAGCTTCCACGGCCGGGTTGGCGGCCTGTACGAAACAGTCGGTCGCTCCGACGAGTCCGGCCGGCGCCCTCGCGCCCACGTCCGTACGTCTTCTTGCGGACGGCGTGGAGCTTGCACCGATCAAGGCGAAGGCGGATCGGATCACCGGCGTGTATGTGTGCACCCGCCCGTTCCGCGCGGCAGGCCCTCGCATCGAGCTGGAACGGCTGGGCCATAAAGCGATCGTGCACAACTATGGGCACGGGGGCAGCGGCTGGTCGTTGTCATGGGGTTCGAGCACCTTGGCCGTGCGCCTGGCGCAGACCACCCACGTGCGCGAGCTGGGCGTGATCGGTTGTGGCGCGCTGGGCCTCACCTCGGCCCTGGTGGCACAACGCGCCGGCATGTCGGTGCGCATTTATGCCAAGGCCTTGCCGCCGGATGTGTACTCGATGCGCGCCTCCGGACTATGGACGCCCGACTCGCGCATCTGCGACGCCGAGCATGCCCCGGCGTTTGCCGAGCGCTGGGAGGAGATGGCTCGCATCTCGCACGCCATGTACCAGAGCCTGCTCGGGGTGCCTGGCAGACCCATCGAATGGATCGAGGGCTATGCGCTGTCCGATACGCCGGCTGGCCAGTCCCACACGGATATTGCCGACGAGCCCGAGTACGGGGATTTCCACGAGCGCGTGCGCGACCTGACGCCGCGCTCGGTGGACCTGGCGCCGGGCAGCCACCCGTTTCCCCAGCCCTATGTGCGTCGCTACACGACCATGATGTTCAACATCAGCACGTACGCCCGCCTGCTGATGGCCGACTTCCTCGCCGCCGGCGGCAAGATCGAGGTGCGCGAATTCGAGCATCCGCGGGAGCTGCTGGCCCTGCCCGAGGCCACCCTGATCAACGCCACCGGCTATGGGGCACGGGCTTTGTTCAAGGATGAATCGGTCATTCCCGTGCGCGGCCAGACCGCGCGACTGATTCCCCAGCCTGAGGTTACTTATGGACTGTCCACCAAAAACCTCAGTGTCGTGCCGCGTAGCGACGGCCTTATGGTGCAGTCCTTCGGTGAAACCGGCAATTTCAACAACAGCGATGTCACGCCGGATCGCGCGGCGTCGGAGGCCGCAGTGAAGCAGCTGGCCGACCTGATGGCGAGCATGCGCCACGGCTGAAGGTGATCGCGCTCAGCGTGAGCCGGCAAACTACGACGCTTCTTCTGTAGGAGCGCACCCTGTGCGCGATAGGCGCTTCAGGGTCACCGCTCCGTAGGTTTTTCGCGCACAGGGTGCGCTCCTACATGCGGTTCGCGCACCATGAGCGCTAAGCCACTGAAATAGGTCGAAAGTAAGCCATGACTTTCCGCAGGTGGCGCGCCATCGCGAAGCTCGTAGGCTGCGCCCACCCACTCCCGGGTGTGATCGGGTGACGTGTCATGGACGGTCGCAATAGCACTCCGCTACTACTGGCAGGCGCGGTGGCCTTAGCGCTCGCCGCACCGGCGATGGCCACTGCTGTGCCCCATGACGGCGACGCGGTACCCGGCAAGTCGCATGCTGGTTGCGAGAGCATCGACGCCCGTGCCTGTGTCGAGCAGGCCATCGAAGCCATGGGCGGAAGCCAGAAACTCAGCGGTGTCGCCAATGTGCACTACCTGACCATGGCTCATGTCGCGCTCACCGAGCAGTCGTATCGGCAACAGCCCTTCATCACCGCTTACGAGCGCGATGACCTGACGATCGATTTCGATAAGCAGCGGCTCGTTCGCGTCGCCCACGTCACCTGGCCAGAATCGGACCCGCATCAGTCCGAGGTGACCCGAACCCTGGTCGCCACACCACATGCGGGCATTCATCGCGGCGACAAGGGTGACACTCCCTGCTCGCTGGCCGATATCGACGCGACTAGCGACGCGCTGGCACTGGGGCCGGAGCGATTGCTGCTCAATGCCTTGGCCGCTTCCGACCTGCACCATGCGCCATCGCAGTGGTTGCGTGGCACACCGCATGCCGTGGTCGAGTTCAGCTGGCATGGTGCGCCGATCCGCGTGCTGCTCAACGCCAGCAATCACCTGCCTGACGCGATGGAAAGCACGCGCAGCTTCCACGATTTCTGGTACGCCTGGGGCGATGTCAGGCAACGCGTCTATTTCGACAATTGGCATTTATTTCATGGCCTCTTGCTTCCGACCAATATCGTCGAAGTACGCAACGACCTGGCATGGCAATCGACCCAGATTGTGGATGCGACCTTCAACGGCAAACTCGACGACAAGAGCTTTGCCATGGACGCCGCTGTCGCGTCGAAGAGTGGGCAATCCAAGGGCTGGGAGCGGACGTTCAGCGACAAGGCCCGCGTCGAACTCGCGCCTGGCGTCGAGCTTTACCAGGGCTCGTGGAGTACCACGCTGATCAAACAGGGCGATGGCGTGCTTGTGCTGGAGGCACCGATCTCACCCACGTTTACGCAAGGCATCCTGGCCAGGGCCCACAGCGAGTATCCGGACGCACCGATCAAGGGCGTGCTCACCTCGTCCGATTCCTGGCCGCACATGGCCGGCGTTCGACAAGCCGTCGCCGACGGGCTGCCGGTCTTCGCGCTCGAGCTCAACCGGCCGCTGCTGGAGCGGCTGGTGTCTTCACCGCATACTCTTCATCCCGACGCCTTGCAGGATCACCCGAAGACCCCGCATTGGATCAACGTGGCAAACAGGACCGAGATCGGCCATGGTCCCAATCGCGTCGTGCTTTATCCGCTGCGTGGTGCCTCGACCGAGCGCCAGTACATGGTCTATTTCCCCGAGCATCACCTGCTCTATGCCAGCGACACGCTCGCGCTCAACGCCGACCACAGCCTGTACGACCCGCAATTGATGCATGAAGTCGTACAGGCCGTCGAGCGCGAACATCTCCAGGTCGACACCGTCTATGCGATGCACGAAGGCCCGACACCGTGGAGCGATGTGCTCAAGCTGGTGAGGGCGGCAGCGAACTGACGGCGTGCGTAGCTGCTCGTTTGGCGAATGGCTGCGATTGCGATGACAGCAGCTACGGCTTTCTCGTCACGCTCCGGGTGAAACACTAAGAGCCTGGATGATAGACGCGCTCGGTATGTCCCTTGAGATCCTCCGGCCAGAAATAAACCGCACGCAGGTTGCCCGTGGTATAGCGTTCGGCCTGGTCGTCGAAATGCGGGGACTCCGGATGGCCGCTTTCGCCGCCGACCGAAATCGCGCGGGCGTGGACCTTGTCGCCGAATTCGACTACGGCGACGAAGCTGTTGCCGCCGGTGCCGTAATAGCGTTTCGTGCCGGGCCAACGATGAGCGCCAAAGGACGCGAGCGAGCCCCAGCGCGATGACGTGAACGGCACCGGGATGCTGGGTTTGGCGTCGTTGAAGGGCTGCACGATGTCGCCATTGATGCGTTGGTAGCGATTCACTTCACCCCAGGGAACGCCCCAGCTGCCGAAATCCTTCTCCAGACGATCGGAGGCTTCGACCAGGGCTTCGAGGCGCGCCTTCGCGCCGGCTTTCTGCGCCATGATGTCGTAGACAGAAAGGCCCTCGGCAACATCGGACTTGTCGACCTTGTCCCACAGGATGTCGCCCCAGAACACGGCCAGCGTGGTGGGCATCGAGGCGATGCTCCAGCGGTAGTCCCAGTGGCGCAACAACGCGATCTGTCCCGCCAGCTTTTGCTTCAGCCGATCACTGGCCGGCAGCGCGTCGTAATCGGCCACGAGGACCGGGATCTGGCGGGCGAACGCCGGCAGATAGGAGTCGAACGCCGCCGTGATCAGCGACGCCATGGTGAAATCCTGCTTGTCGCTCAGCACCCTGGTCGCGTGGATGCCGCGCGGGTTCTCGCCCACGCTGTCCATATAGCGCGGATAGTCCTCGCGTTTCGGGCTGTACGCGCCGGCGGCGGAATACGGCCAGTTGTTGGTATTCATGATCCAGCCGTTCGGCGGATTGAGCAGGTGCGGCGCCTCGTTGAGCGCGTGCAGCCCCTGCCAATCAGTGGCCGGATCGCTGCCATCCACCGGCTTGGTGTAGTCAAAGCGATTGTCGCGCTTGGGAATGAACTGCGGGTGCAGATAGGCGATCTCGCCCTTGTCGTCGGCGAAGATGGTGTTGTTCGACGAGTTCGCCTTTAACTCGGCCACCTTCATGAAGCTGGCGAAGTCGCTGGCCTTGGTGCGTAGCCAGCTCTGCTCCAGCGCCTCCATCGGCTTGTTCATCAGTGCCGTGGCGATCCACTTGCCGTCCTTCTCGCCCACGATCGGACCGTGGTGCGTGGCATAGGTATTGAATGTCCGCTCCGCCATCGAACCATCCGCCTTGCGGTACGGCACGCTGATCTTGCGCGTGCTTACCGATCGCTGCTCTTTGCCGTACTGGTAGAACAGCTGACCATCCTTGTGCGCGATCGTCTCGGCAAAGTCATCGACCACGTCGGCGGTGGTGGAGGTATGCATCCAGCCGATGTGATGGTTGAAGCCCTGGTAGATGAAGAACTGCCCCCAGGTCGCCGCGCCATAGACATCCAGGCCGGCGTCGCTGGTCATCTGCAGCTCGGAGCGGAAGAAGAACGAGGTATGCGGATTGATCCACAGCAGCGCGTGGCCGTTGGCGGTGAGCTTGGGCGCAATGGCGAAACCGTTGGAACCGGTCGGCTCGACCCAGCTCGACGGCGTGTCGATGCTCGCCACCGGCTCGCCAACATGGCCGTAGAAGGCCTGCAGATCATTGAGCGATACGCGCTCGATATCGCCGCCGATGCTGCCCTCGCTGAAACTCAGGGCCATCCACGGCTCGAAATGGGTGATGACGCGCGGATGTACGTTGGGATGCGTGGCCAGATAGTAATTGAGACCGTCGGCCCAGGCGTTCATCAAGGTTTGCAGCCAAGCCGGGCTCTTGGCGTATAGGCGCTGCAGCTCGGCCGGATCGATAAACAGCTTCATGCGCAGGTCGGACCAGATCGCCGACTCGCCTTCCGCCTCGGCCAGGCGGCCCATCGCGTTGAGGTAATTGGTCTCGACGCGATTGAAATCGTCCTCGGCCTGCGCATAGGCCATGCCGAATACCGCGTCGGCATCGGTCTTGCCGTGGACGTGGGCGATGCCCCAGTCATCGCGCGTGATGGTGATGGCTTTCGCTTGGGCCTGCCAACGCGTTTCGTCGGGCGTGCCTGCCTGGGCCGTGGATACCAGCCCCAGGGTAAGCAGTGTGACGAGTGACAACGCGCGAAGTCGTGGGCGGGTATGGAAGGTCTGGATCGTCACGTTTTCTTTTTCTCGGGTTGGCACAGAGTGTGGCGGTAGGAACCTGTCTACCATTCCAATGAATCGTCATCCCAGCGAAAGCTGGGATCCAGCGACTTTGCTTTGCACGGAAGGCACTGGATCCCAGCTTTCGCTGGGATGACGGTGAGGAGGGTCAAAACATTTCTGGCACAGTTAGAAGCATCCTCATGGCATCACAAAGCTGTTGTTGCTGCGATCGCCATCAGGCAGCTTGTGGTCCGGATCCAAAGTGAGCTGCTTGATGCGCGTGCTGGTGTTCAAGGTCAGGCTCGGGGCGGCGCTCTGCCGCCAGATCTCCACCGGCACGCGCACGTCGCGATGACTGCCATCGACAAAATCAATGCGCAAGGTGGCGGGCATCACCAGCTTCTGTCTGCTGGCAAAGGTGATGGTCACGCCTTTGGCCGGATCCTTGTCCACGTAGGAGGCACTGCTCACGCCCATGTCGAGCTGCCAGTTGTTGAGGTACCAGCCGCGCCACCACCAGGCCAGGTCTTCACCCGTCTCGCTGCTCATGAAGCGGAAGAAATCCGATGGCGTGGGGTGATGGTAGGCCCAGGTGGCGATGTACTTGCGGAAAGCCGGGTCGAATCGCTCGGGGCCGAGAATCTGTTCGCGTAGCAGCACCAGACCCAGGGCGCCCTTGAAGTAGCTCACCGAGTGGCGGTACTTCTCGGCCACGGAGTCGGCCGGCGCCATCAGCGAGGGTGCCTGCGCATCGGCCAGCAGCGGCAGGATCTCGTCCACCGGGTTGCCGCCCTTGGGCGCGTACTCGCTGTCGCGCTTGGGCGCGTATTCGCCGTGGTTGAAGGCATCGGAGGCGTAGATGTCGATGAAGGTGTTGAAGCCTTCGTCCATGAACGCGTTGCGGCGCTCGTTGGAGCCCACGATCATCGGGAACCAGGTGTGGCCGATTTCGTGCGCGCTGATCCAGAACAGCATCGGGCCGCTGTCCTCGATGCCGTCGAACACGATGCCGGGATACTCCATGCCCGCGCCGTGACCGGCCAGGTTCACCGCCACCGGCCAGGGATACGGAAACCACTTGGCGGAGAAGTGCTCGACCGCACCCTTCAGGTATTCGGTGGAGCGATCCCATTTGTCCTTGCCCACCGCCTCGACCGGATACACCGACATGGCCAGCGCATGCTTGCCTTCGGGCAGGTTGATGCGTGCGGCGTCCCACACGAAAGCGGGTGATGCGGCGAAGGCGACGTCGCGCGTGTGCTCCATATGGAAGCGCCAGGTCTGCGTGCCGCTCTGCTTGGGCCGGCTGGCCGGATCGGTCACTTCCTGCGGCGTGCGGATCAGCACCGTGTGGTCGCTCTGCGCAGCCTGCGCCAGGCGCTGACGCTGGGTGGCGGTAAGCACGTCGTTGGGATTGGTCAGCTCGCCGGAGCCGGCCACCAGGTAGTTCCACGGCACCGTGATCGCGTAATCGATGTCGCCGTATTCCAGGTAGAACTCCGAACCCAGGTACGCCAGCGTGTCCCATCCGCGCAGATCGTCGTACACCGCCATGCGCGGGAACCACTGGGCGATCTCGTAGATATCACCGTTCCTGGTCGGCGTCACCGCGGTACGTCCGCCCCACGGGCCCGGCACCGTGTAGTGGTAGCGGACATGCAGCTTGAGTGGCTTGCCGCCGGCCGCCAGTGCCTGCGGCAGGTCCACGCGCATGCGGGTGTCGTCGACCAGGAAGTGGACGGGCTTGCCATCGAGCTCCACCGCATCGATCTGGTAGCCGTCGGTGGCTTCCGTGCGTGGACGGGGCGAACCCAGCGCGGCACGCGAGTCGCGCCGATAAATATTCTGGTCCAGCTGCAGCCACAGCACGTCGAGCGCGTCCGGGCTGCGGTTGGTATAGGTAATCGTCTCCTCGCCGCGCAGCGAGTGCGTGGCCGGATCGATAGCGGCCTGGATCGCATAGTCGGCGCGGTTCTGCCAGAACAGCGGCCCCTGCTTGCCGGCACCGCCGCGGAACGCATTGGCCGCGTCCGGCAGCGAGAGCGGCGCGAACAGCGCCTGCGGATCGTAGCCGCCGGCCGGGCTATCGGCGAAGACCGGCGCGCTCAGCGTGCCGGCCACGAGCAGGCCGGCCGCGAATCGGCAGGCCAAGGCGGGGTTCTTCATGCGGGAGGATTCCTTCGGACCACGTGAGAGGTTCAAGGGACACTATAGGGATGGCAGGGCCCGGGCGACCTAGGTAAGTCGTCATGGTTCGGCCCCCGCCGCCCGCAGTTTCATACGGTGGCCGAGACGCGGGGCCGGTAGAATGGCCGCATGAGCACTCCCGAACACTCCCCCCTCGGCAAAACCACGGTTTACGCCGACCGCTACGACCCCAGCCAGCTGTTTCCGATCCCACGCACCGCCAAGCGCGAGGAGATCGGCGTCGCCGAACCGTTGCCGTTCCATGGCGTGGATGTCTGGAACGCCTATGAGCTGTCCTGGCTGGACGCCCGCGGCAAGCCCGTGGTGGCGCTGGCGGAGTTCCGCGTGCCGGCCGACTCGCCCAATATCATCGAGTCGAAGTCGTTCAAGCTCTATCTCAATGGCTTTTCGCAGGAACGCGTGGCCGACATCGGCACCCTGGTGGCCACGCTGGTACGTGACCTTTCGGCGGCCGCGGGTGCGCCCGTCGAGGTCATCCTCAGCGACGCGCGCGCGCGCGGCCATGCGGTGATCGATCTGGAAGGCCAGTTGATCGACGAGCTCGTGCTGGAGATCGACGACTATGGCCCGCCGCGTGCAGATTACCTGCAGGCCGATGCCGGCGCACCCGTCGTTGAGCAGGCGCTGGTGTCAAACCTGTTGCGCTCCAACTGTCCGGTAACCGGCCAGCCGGACTGGGGCAGCGTGCAGATCCGTTATCGTGGCGCCGCGATCGACCCGGCTGGCCTGCTGCGCTACCTGGTGTCGTTCCGCAATCACAATGAGTTTCACGAGCAATGCGTGGAGCGCATCTTCGTCGACGTGATGCAGCGTTGCCGACCCGAACAACTGAGCGTCTATGCACGCTACACGCGCCGAGGCGGCCTGGATATCAATCCCTACCGCAGCACCAGCGCGGAGATGCCGGGTAATCCCCGCGGGGCACGCCAATAAACGTCACGGATCGCGCTTCAAGACGTGAAGATTACGTCTAGGCGGCCGCGCAGTAATCAACGCTTCAGTCCCACGGGACTAGCCTCGAGTCCTGTTCCACGCACCAGGGTTGCATCGTCGCGACCCAGGTGTGCTTTCCGCCACTAGCCATGGGGTCAGTCATGAACGTTCAGGCACGCAACACTGCTTTGTACTGCGCGACCCTTGCCGGCCTGCTGATGCTCAGCGCGTGCGGCAAGAACGAGCAGGCAGCCAACCCACCGGCCGCCGCACCCGCCGCCACGGCTCCGGTACCGGCCGCGCCGACACCTGCCGCCACAACGCCGGCGCCACCGGCCTCTGTGCCAGCGACGGACGGCAACACGCCCGCCCCCGCTGCTACCAGCGGCAAATCAGCGAGCGTCCAACCTGCCAATGACATCAAGGTCGCCGCGGTAACCATCGGCAGCGCCGTCGATGCCTCGCATATCATCAGCAAGGTGCAGCGCCGCTTTGCACCGACCGACAAGGCGATCTACGCCAGCGTGACCACCTTGGGCAACACCGACCACGCATCGCTCAGCGCCAACTGGAGCTATGTGGATGGCAAGGACCAGTCGTTTAGCAGCACCACCGAATCCGTCGCCACCAACGGACCGGCCACCACCACGTTCAAGGTGCAGAACCCGAATGCGTGGCCGGAAGGTCAGTACAAAGTGGTGATCTCGCTCAACGGCAGACCCGTCGCCAGCGAAAATTTTGAAGTGCGCAGCTGACGCACGTCTCTTCAAGGGATCGATGAGGAAAAGGCGCCCTTGGGCGCCTTTTCCTTTCAAGCCCCACGCGACGGGACAAGCTCAGAGCACCGACTTCCAGCGACGCATGCGCAGGCCGGCCATGATCTGCAAGACACCGTAGACCAGCGCCGCCGCGCCAATCCACACCGCCACCGTCAGCAAGGCAGCCGCCGGATAGGCCACGAACATGAAACCCAGCACGATCGCGAACACGCCGCTCAAGGCGATCAGCCATTCGCCCTTGATCTCCTTGCGCACGCGAATGGCAAACACGATGCGATAGATACCAGCCACGATCAGCCACGCCGCCAGGAACAACAGCAATACACTGACCACGGCCAGCGGATGCACGATGGCCAGCAGGCCGAAGACAATCGATGCCAGCGCGTATAACGCGACCCAGCCACGGGAAATCGACGTGCTGCGCCTGAACAGCTGGAACAGGCTGGCAATGCCTTCGGCGAGGGCCATGATGCCGAAGGCCCACGCCAGCGCGATGACCGTCTTGCCTGGCCAGATCAGGGTGCTGAGCCCAAACAGGACCGAGATGATGCCGTAGATCACCAACAGCCAGCCCGCGCGGCCGACCCCTTGCTGCAGTACTGAAGCCATATCGCGACCCTCCATGACGTTGAGAGGCGAGCCGGCGTCGGCCCGCTGCAGTAGACATCATCGGCAATGGGGTAGCCACGCTCCCGCAGGACCCAAGTTTCCCCTTCCGCCTGTTCATCCACGCATCATCGATGTCGACGTAACGCGAATGTCGTATCAGCTGGGCCCATACGCCCATGAATCGCCCCGACTTCACGCTACGCAAATGGCACGCATTCTTAACCTCTGCGCTGGTCGAATCGACACCGCAATGCGCATTGCATCCCTACGAAACCCCAACGAGGTATTGTCATGAACCAAGACACCATTCAGGGCCAGTGGAAGCAACTCAGCGGCCAGATCAAGCAGCACTGGGGCAAGCTCACTGACGACGACCTGAAAGTGGCCGAAGGCAACTCGGAATATCTATCGGGCCGTCTGCAAGAGCGCTACGGCATGGCGCGCGACGAAGCCGACAAGCAGGTCAAGGAATTCCAGAAGACGTTGCGCCATCACTGACCCTTGC
>DASXND010000122.1:0-1943 GCA_036495265.1 Dyella sp. | reverse complement strand
GATGGCGCCGATACTGCGCCAGCGATCGTCGGTGAGGTAGTACAACAAGTAGCCTGTGACGATGAGCCAGAGCAGCAGCGCTACGGCGAATCCACCTGAGAGACGCTGTCGCCGGGTGTGCCAGCCCGTCACGATATGCACGCCCCATACGAGGCCAAAGCTCCATATCGCCGCAAACGCCATGGCGGCATGCAGGCGCAACCACCACGGCTCCAACGGATGGGGCTCGTCGCCAAAAGGGCCTTTGCGCATCAGCGCATAGTGGAATATCAACCACAGTGCACCGCTGAGCCAAAGCGTCCAGCCGATGCCGTACACCAGATAGCGACGTTGGCGTGACAGACGCAACGGCGTCCGATGGTGACCGACGACATTGGGCATATGCGGATGCACTTTCATACCGACGTTCCCACCTGGGTCCAGTGACCCGTCGCGTCCTGCACATGAGCCACAGCGTTGAACTGTCCGAGGATATCGACGCTTCGCTCCCCCATCGCCATCACCACCTTGGTCAGAGCATCGGCATGCATGCAATGTGCGGCCACGACCGTGACACTCGCAGTCAAGCCCATGCCCGTACGCCGCTTGCCGTTGACGTGCGGTCCGGTCCCCGTCGCCTGAAACGCACGGCCGCTGCTGGTGGCCACCGACGCTTCGCCGATCTCAAGGACAGCGCGATGCGATGGTTCCACTTCGTCGGAAGCGATCGCAACGAAATGCGGCCCATCACCCAAGGTTCGCAGGTCGCCGCCGGCATTGACGCAGGCGTGTTGAACGTCGTGCGATTGCAATGCGTCGATGGCTCGATCCACCGCGTAGCCCTTGGCGATGCCGCCCAGATCGATCCACAGCGGGCGGCGCAGGCGAACCCCGCATCCCTCGTCAAGGGCAATGTCTTTCCAGCATGCCCCAACACTGGGCATCGCCTCGCCCGATGGTGCGGGAAGCAGGCCCCAAGCAACCAATTCGGCAGCCACGGTCACGTCGAATGCGCCGTCCGTCATCTCGGCGAGTGCCAGGGCTTCGCCGAGCACGTAGGCGGTTTGTGCATCGACGATCACGCGTTCGCCTGGCGGCGCCGAATGGAGGCGGGACAAGTCGCTGCCCGCCTCATGGAAGCTCATCAGCGCGTGGACGCGACTAACCGCAGCGAACGCGGCATCGATGGCGCGATGCGCGTCTTCTTCTGTGGCGCAGTCGACGCGAATGCTCACCGTGGTGCCGAGCAGTGGCCGGGCACGCTCAATGGCTCTGGTTGGCAAGCACAAGGGCATAGGTTGCGAGTAGGCGCTTGACGCCGTCGGTGATGTGCCTGCTCGACAGCGTGGCACCAGAGATGTTTTTGATATCGCCGCCAAGTTTCAACGGCGCGTCCTTGGTCTTGCCAGTGAACTGGGCACGCCAGGACTCGTTGCGGACCTGGTCACCATAGGTCTCCCGGTACTCAAGAATCTCCACCGACTTGACGGCACCTTGAGCATCAATAGCCAGGGCAAACGGAATGAACTCATGCTTGCCCACGACCTGATCGGCGATGAACCAGCCACCCGTCGATACACGCCACGCCTTGAGGCTTGGGGAGAGCACGTTGACGTCGGTGGCCTTTTCGATCGCCTTCATCTGTTCCGGCGTCAGCGTGACGAAATCAGGCGTGAACGTGGCACCCGGGAACATCACCGCCTGCGCTTGTTCGACGCTGAGATACACGGTCGCCTGTACGGGTGCGCTTATCACCAGTGCATAGGCGGGGATTAACAAAAATCGTGATTTCATGAGATCACCTTAGAAGTACCAGCCGGCTATGATGCGGACTCGATATTTCTCGAAATCGTTGTCATAGACGCGGCGACCGACAATGGCCCCCGGCACGGTGTCAGCGTGCTCGGTTGCCCAGGGTAATTGCTCGAGGAAGGTTGCGGTCAGGAAGAATTTCTTGCCGCCGT
>DASXND010000121.1:0-5154 GCA_036495265.1 Dyella sp. | reverse complement strand
CGCACCAGGGTGAACAGGCCCGAGCCGAGAATGAGCGCAATGCCGAACAGCATCGGCCAGTCGAGATGATCGCCAAACAGCCAGTAGCCGAAACCGATCGCCCATAGCATCTGGCTGTATTGAGTGGGCGCGATGCGGTTGGCGGGGGCATGGTGAGTGGCCAACATCAGCAGCACGCCGGCCAAGCCGGCCAGCAAGCCGTAGCCGGCCAGCAGGAACCCTTGATGAAGGTTCGGCCAGACGAAGGCCGGCAACATCAACACGCCGCCGCTCACCAGCGGACCGATCACGCCGGCGCCATAGAGGCTGATGCGCTTCTCATGCGGGCCTGCCATGCGCAGGGCGACCACCGAGACGGCACCGGAGAGGCCGCAGATCATCGCGGCGAGATGGCCCGCCCCCAACACCCGGAAACCAGGGCGCAGCACTACCAGTACGCCGATAAAGCCCACGATTACCGCGGACCAGCGCCGCCAGCCGACGTGTTCCTTCAGGAAAATCACCGAGAGCAGGGTGACGAAGATCGGCAGCAGGAAGATCAGCGCAAACGCCTCGGCCATGGGCAGCGCCGTGAACGCGATGACCGCCGCGATATTGCAGATGGCGCCTGTGATGGCCCGAATCCACCAAAGCCGCGGCTTGCGCGCGTGGAACACCTCGACGTAGCGGTCACCCGGCTTGCGTATGAAGGGCAGGGCGCTGAGCATCAGGACGGCACCGAAGAACACCGCCTCGTAGGCGGGCAGGCTGCCGTGCAGCGATTTTACGAAGGCATCGCTGATCGCATACGCGGCATAGCAGGCGAAACCGAGCAGGACACCTTTGAGCATGAGGATTCCAGCGGGGGAGAGGCTCGTCATCCCTGAAACAGCCGCGAACCAGCGCCTTGGCGGCTCGCTGGGAGACATGGGGTCGCAGCGCTCGCCGAGACGACGGGGAGGCGCGCATGGTCCCATAGCCGCTCCCGGACGCCTACCCCGGCCCTGCTGCACCTCGCCATGACCCGGCAGGACAGGCCCGCTAGAATGTGCGTTTGCCCTTCCCGTTACGGAACCGACGCATGTCCGCTCGCCTGAATCCCCTCGATCTCTACGACGTCCGCTCGCTGCTTTCCGATGAGGAGCGCATGGTGCAGGACACCGTCGGCCGCTTCGTCGACGAAAAGGTGCTGCCAATCATTGGCGATTGCTTCGATCAGGGCCGTTTCCCCAAGGAACTGGTGCCCGAGATCGCGAACCTGGGCCTGCTTGGCGCCACGCTGCCGGAAAAGTACGGCTGCGCCGGCATGAACGGCGTCAGCTATGGCCTGATCTGCCAGGAGCTGGAGCGCGGTGATTCCGGCCTGCGCAGCTTCGCCTCGGTGCAGAGCTCGCTGTGCATGTATCCGATCTATGCCTATGGCACCGAGGAGCAGAAGCTGCACTACCTGCCGAAGATGGCGGCCGGAGAAATCATCGGCTGCTTCGGCCTGACCGAGCCGCACGGTGGCTCGGACCCGGCAAACATGAAGACCCACGCCAAGAAGGACGGCGGCGACTGGGTCATCAACGGCGCCAAGATGTGGATCACCAACGGCAACGTGGCGCAGATCGCCATCGTGTGGGCGCAGACCGAGGACGGCATCCAGGGCTTTATCGTGCCCACCGATACCAAGGGTTTCACCGCACAGGAAGTGCACAAGAAGATGAGCCTGCGCGCCTCGGTGACCAGCGCGCTGTTCTTCGACAACGTGCGCGTGCCGGAGGCCAACCGCCTGCCGAACGTGAAGGGCCTCAAGGGTCCGCTGGGCTGCCTCACCCAGGCCCGCTACGGCATCACCTGGGGCCCGATCGGCGCCGCCCAGGCCTGCCTCAAGGAAGTGCTCGACTACACGCAGGAACGCATCCTGTTCGGTCGCCCGCTGGCCTCCAACCAGGCCGTGCAGCTGAAGTTGGCCGAGATGGCCCGCCGCATCACCATGGCGCAGCTGCTTTCGTTGCAGCTCGGCCGCCTCAAGGACGCCGGCAACATGCAGCCCACCCAGGTCTCGCTGGCCAAGTGGAACAACTGCCGCATGGCCATCGATATCGCGCGCGAATGCCGCGACATCCTCGGCGGAGCCGGCATCACCACCGAGCATGTGGCGATCCGTCATGCGCTGAACCTGGAATCGGTCATCACCTATGAAGGCACCGAGACGGTGCATCAGCTGGTGGTGGGACGCGAGCTGACGGGCATCAGCGCGTTCTGAGCGATGTGCGGCCCGCGCAAAGTATCGTCATTCCAGCAAACGCTGGGATGACGGTGCGTGATCCCTGGATGTTGCTGAGGGTTTGAACGGAATGAGCTGGCAACAGATCCGCATTGAAACCGATCGACTGGTCCTGCGCCCGCCGTGCCGCGAGGATTTCGACGCCTGGGCCGAGAATATGGCCAACGCAGAGTCGGCCCGCTTCGTCGGTGGGGTGCAGCCGCGTGGCGCCGCATGGCGTGGCTTCCTCACCATGGTCGGCGCCTGGGCCATCCAGGGCTTTGGCATGTTTTCGGTCATCGAAAAGAACAGTGGCCAATGGATCGGCCGCATGGGGCCATGGCAACCGGAAGGCTGGCCGGGTACCGAGGTGGGCTGGGGGCTGATGCGGCACGCCTGGGGCAAGGGCTATGCGCAGGAAGGCGCCAGCGCCTGCATGGACTGGGCCGTCGACCAGCTGGGCTGGACCGACATCATTCACTGTATCGATCCCGCCAACCTCGCCTCGCAGAAGTTGGCGCAGCGACTGGGTTCGCGCCTACTCGGCCCTGGCAAACTGCCAGCCCCGTTCGAGGACGCGCCGATCGAGCTATGGGGCCAGACGCGCGACGAATGGCGGCGTCGACGCGCATGAGCCATGTATCGCCCGCGCTGTATCGCACGCTGGCCCAGATCGTGCCCGACCTGTATGTGCATTGCGTTGATACCTGGTGCCTGATCGGCAGCACGGCCGCGCTGCTGGCTGGCGCCGAGGTAGGCGTGACTGACGTGGACGTGCTGGTATCGCGCGGCGATGCCGAACGACTGATCACACAGTGGGCTTCGATGCGCGAGGAAGCGCATGAACCCGCCGATGCGGAGCGTTTCCGTTCGCTTTTTGCCCGCTTCCGTTTTCCGGGCATGTCCGTGGAGATCATGGGTGGGCTGGAGCTCAATGGAGTACCCGTAAGCACGGGACGCCTGACGCTGGTCGGCGTTGACGGCCTGGCCGTGCCCGTCCCTTCGGTGGCGGATCAGATCCGCATTTTTGAAAGCCTTGGTCGCAACAAGGATCGCCAGCGTGCGGCCGCGCTGCGCGCTCTAGCCTCCTCTCCCCTTCGGGGAGAGGACTGAGGTGAGGGGCGGGTGCTCGCGATGACGTGGCTACAAAGCATGCTTCGAATAGGCGTCATCGCAAGATTGGCCCCTCACCCCAGCCCTCTCCCCGAAGGGGAGAGGGAGCAAAGCCTGAACCGCCTCGCGCCCCATACTGGCGCGTGCGTCATACCCAAGCCGATAATTCCCCGCTTGCCGCTGTTTGCGGCTGATCGTCAACGAGACACGCTGCCATCATGACTGCCATTCCGTACCCCATCACGGCACGCCACAAGGGTTTCAACCGCGCCGAGATCGTCGATCAGAATTTCACCGAGTTCGTGCAGCTATGGCAGGGCGAAGTGCACGCGGCACGCGGCGACGATGCGCCGGTGTTGCCGGGTAGCCAGCTCAATGCGCGCGGCTTTCGCGAATTGCTCGAATCGCAGCTGATCAGCCGCCACCTCGACCTGATGGCGCGCGTCCTGCGCGTGCAGAACAAGGTGTTCTACACCATCGGCTCCAGCGGCCACGAAGGCAATGCGATGGTGGCGCGGCTGACCCGTCACACCGATCCGGCCTTCCTGCACTACCGCTCCGGCGGTTTCATGGCCGAGCGCTTCCGCAAGCTGCCCGGCATGGACCCGGTGATGGATTCCGCGCTGTCGTTCGCGGCCAGCAAGGAAGATCCGGCATCGGGCGGCCGCCACAAGGTGTGGGGCAGCAAGCCGTTATGGGTGTTGCCGCAGACCTCGACGATCGCCTCGCATCTGCCCAAGGCCTTGGGTACCGCCATCGCCATCGAGCAGGCGCGGCGCATCGGCCACAAGCTGCCGATTCCCGACGACAGCATCGCGATCTGCTCGTTCGGCGATGCTTCGTCCAATCACGCGACGGCACAGACCGCGTTCAACGCCGCGGCTTGGACGGCTTACCAGAAACTGCCCGCACCCGTGCTGTATGTGTGCGAGGACAATGGCATCGGCATCTCGGTGAAGACGCCGAGCGGCTGGGTGGCGAACAACTTCCGCCATCGCGCCGATCTCGATTATTTCTTTGCCGATGGCCTGGATCTGGCCGAGGGCTACGCCCAGGTGCAACAGGCGGTCGAGCATTGCCGGCATACGCGCCGCCCGACCTTCCTGCATTTGAAGACCACCCGCGTCATGGGTCACGCTGGCACCGATTTCGAAATCGAGTGGCGCAGCATCGACGAGCTGGTGGCGGTGGAAGCGGGCGATCCGCTGCTGCGCTCGGCCGAGATTGCGCTGGCGTCGGGCCTGTACACCCGGGAGTCGCTGCTCGCCTTGTACGAGACGACGCGCAAGCGTTGTTTCGCCGCGGCGGAAGACGCCGATAGTCGCCCGCGTCTGACCTCGTTGGCCGATGTGATGAGGCCGCTCGCGCCGTACACGCCGGCCGCGGTGAAGACCGAAGCCGAGCGCACGGATTACCAGGAGCGTCGCGTCGCCGCGTTCGGTAGTGAAGACAAGGTTCCGGAAAAGCAGCCGCCGCGTCATCTGGCCATCCAGATCGGTCAGGCCTTGCACGACATGATGGCGAAGTACCCGGAGTCGCTGTTGTTCGGCGAGGATGTGGCGCAGAAGGGTGGCGTGTATACCGTCACCAAGGGCTTGCACAAGGCGTTCAAGAACAGTCGCGTGTTCAACACCCTGCTCGATGAGACGATCATCCTCGGTCTCGCCCAGGGCTATGCGAACATGGGCATGCTGCCCATTCCCGAGATCCAGTACCTCGCGTATTTCCACAACGCCTGCGACCAGATCCGCGGCGAGGCGGCATCGCTGCAGTTCTTCTCGAACGACCAGTACCGCAACCCGATCGTGATG
>DASXND010000120.1:0-3467 GCA_036495265.1 Dyella sp. | reverse complement strand
CTTAGTGCGCGACGTAGCTGGCGATCACCTGCACATTGGCGAACGCCTTGATGCCGACCACGCTGACGTACCAGATACCCGGAGCCGGGCTCGTCTGCACGATCGTCTCGTTGTTGTTTCTAAGTAAAACTACGGACGAGGTGCGAACCCGACGATGTGAAAATAACCATCGCCATGGGGTGCGCTGTTGACGCGGGACTGACATCGCCATCACTACCTTGGCATCGCAGAGTCCCACTCACCACCTGAATGGCTGACGCTTGAAAGCTCTGGCTGACCCGAGGCGGTGGCGAGCAGGCAAGCGGTGCGGCCGGATCAGGCGAGAAGGGTCCCTGGAGCGTTCGATGGGTATGCAGCGAGTCCCATCACGTGCACTTCACCTTGCTTGCTGGGGATGCGCAATGAGCTATCGATCAAAACGTCGCGGTATCAGTCTGTTGGCGGGCTGTGTGTTGTCATGCCTCGCCGCCACGGCAATGGCCGACGACACACTCGCGATATCAAACAGCTTGTACTCGATTGCCCCTAATCCGGACGAAACCAGGGGCGGCGAGTGGGACTTCTGGCGATACGCCGTGGGCGCCGGCGTGGTCAGCATGCCGACCTTCCCCGGCGCCAGGGGCACCAAGGTCGAAGGCCTGCCGATCTTCAGTGTGGGCTACGGTCGTTGGTTCTTCGGCGCCAACCCGGATGCGGGATCGCTGGTGTCGCTGGGTGCCTACCTGTATCACGATGCCCATTGGCGGGCGGGTGTGGCGGTGACCTACGATTTCATCGAACCGCGACAGGAATCGGACGACTCGCATTTGCGCGGCCTGGGCGATGTAAAACGCACGACGCACTTCGATGCGTTTGGCGTCTTCACCTACGACTGGTTCACGGCACGCAGCAGCGTGCTGACGGATATCGGCGATAACCAGCGCGGCACCACGGTGACCCTGGACACCATGGGCAAGTACTCGCCGACCGAGCAGTGGACGCTATCCGCGGGGCCAGGCGTGACGTGGGGAAGCGACCAGTACAACACGACGTACTTTGGCGTGAATGCAGAACAAAGCGTGCGCTCCGGGCTACCGCCGTACTCGCTGGGTTCAGGCGTGAACGAAGTGCGCTTTTCCGTCGGTGCGGCCTATCACCCGACACCGCACTGGAATATCGGGGCCGACATCACGGCGGCCTGGATCGAAAATCACTCGGGTGACAGCCCGATCGTGCAAAAGAAGAATCAGATGACGTATGGCTTGCTGGTAACCTATCTGTTCTTCTGAGGTGGCGGGAATCTTTCCGCTCCCACGCGCGTCTGTGACATCACAAGGCCCCTCGTATGAGGGGCTTTGTGCTTGCAAGGCTGGCCGCAACCTCTACCAGGGCACGTGGGCGCCGTTGGCATCCACGTCGCTGGATTCCTCGAACGCCTTTTCCATCGCTTCGCGCTCGGCGTCCGATGGCGGCTTCTCGCTAGCAGTTTCGCCGTGCGAAGGCGGCGGCGCCGGATTGGCGATCAGCTCGCGCACGCGATCAAGCACATAAGCGAAGAACGGGTTCGATGCCATGCGCATCATGGCGTCAATGTTCAGCACGAGCGCGCCGCGTTCACCACGGGGTGCCTGCGTGCCCAGGTGCGTGCCATAGAACTCATCGGGGTTGGGCGTGGTTCCGTAGAGCGAGTCGTCCAGCGGAAACGGGAGCGACACGTGCGACATGGAGAACACGCCGGGTGGGTAGTGCAGCGCCAACGGACGTGTGCGCGACTCGGTGGAGTGCGCCTCGATGGTCGTCTCCACGATCGCATCGTCCGGCGGCACGCTTCCCAACACGGTAATGCGGAAACGTTGCGGCCCCGTGGGCAGCACGCGGCTGAGCGCTCTCGATGACGTGGGACGCATCAGCACATCGAACACCGGGTCACGGTTCACGTCGAACAACACGATTTCGCTGCCGTTGTCAGGCAGCAGTCCATAGAGGGAACGCATCACCGCTGCCGTGCTTACCGTGAAGTCGACCACGGACTGAAAGGTCAGTACGGGTGCGATGCTGCCGAGCTGATTGCTTTGCGCTAGACGCTGGAGCTGGCTTTGCAGCGCATCAGTGAGCCGGTAGGCCTGGCGTGCGCCGTTGACGGGGAAGGAGTTGTATTTGAAGGGATTGAATTCCGGGACCACATCCAGCCATGAAGCGCGCGCAAAGGGCGGCAACAAGGCAGGTAGGCCGGCAATCCCGGCGAAGCGTGCGAAGCGCGTAATGCCGATCATGGGCGAAATGAGGATCAGTCGGTCAGGGCGCGCGAGCTTCGGATCCTCGATGGCATCGAGCGCATATTTCATCGCCAGCGCACCGCCATTGGAAAAGCCGACGAGGTGCAGTGGTGCATGAGGATCCGCATGCGCGCGCGCCTCGCGCACGGCCAGCCGCGTTGCAGCCATCCAGTCCGCCCATTGCACGTGGCTGAGGCCGGACGGCACGGTGCCATGTCCAGGCAGGCGGATGGCGACCACGAAGAAGCCTTCACTGCGATACACGCGGGCGATGTGGCGAAGGCTATACGGCGAATCGGTCAGCCCGTGCAGCAGCACGACAGTGCCTACCACGGGGCCATCGGGTGCCATTTGGTAAGAGCGGTTCCAGTCCGTCGCAAAGCGCCCGGGGTAGATGGGCGCGCCCGCATAGTAGCGATTGCTGTCGGTCTGGTCCGCGGGCGGAAGCTTGTCCGTGACGTTGCGCTTCACCTCATCGTGCAGCGCATTTTCGGCGGCCAGGTAGCCCTTCCAGTCGGTGGCGTCGATCTGCGCCGCATTCAGTTCATGCGGTTCGAAAGTGTGCCAAGCGTGCAGCGGCGCTCCGCGCCATGCGTCCCAGGCGCGCATGCCGAGCACGCTGAGCAGGACTACCAGCACCAGGATCACCAAACGCTTGAGTGCCGTAAGTATCGATCGATACATCGAACCACCCCTCGATTTTGGCGCTGAGCCAAGCGCCGCCCGAGCGTATCTCAGCGGCATGCGATCGACAATCGCGCCGTGATCTGGGGAGTTCCATGAGGCCATACAGCACTTGGCTTATTTCACGGGCTCCCCACGGATGCATGCCTAAGCTGCGCGCGGGACGCATGGTCGGTTGGCATGTGCATTTGCAGTGGCTCATTGCGTGCGCAACTTGCCGTCGCCGATGCCAAGGCACAGGCGTGCGGACCATGCACGCAACGTGCTGCTTTGCGAAAGCTTGCGGCGATCGCGTTCAGCGCCGCGCCGCGGCTTCGCCTCTGCCAGTCGACGTGCCAGCGTTTGATCGGTGAAATAGCCATGCAGGAACAGCAGGTCGGTCCAGAGCGAGCTCATGCGAGCCTCCAGTGCAAGGGCAGGGATGGAACACGGCTAGCGCCACATCGACGTGCTCAATCGACGGTTTCGCCTTCCAACGGTGTCGCCAGCATGGACGGCCGTTGCAGAAAGGCGCGATACCACGCCGAA